>CAZIVZ010000336.1:0-4187 GCA_964542495.1 uncultured Aquihabitans sp. | reverse complement strand
GCCCGAGCCGAGGCACACCGCCGTGAACGCCAGCTGCACCGCCGGCACCGAGAACGAGACGCCGTCGCCGAGCACGGCGTCGTCGAGCAGCGGGTGCGAGAGGCCCAGGTGGTCACGCCCCACCAGCGCCACCCCCGCCAGCACGAGCACGCCCCCGGCGGCCGGGCGGGCGGGTGCCCACCTCACCGCACGCCGGAACCCAGCCCGCACCACGTCGGTGGCCTCCGTGAACGCCAGCGCGACCAGCCCGAAGGCCACGCCGGCCGCCGCCGCCCGCGCCAGCAGGGCGGCGTCGATCGCCACGTGGACCACGGGTTGGTCGCCGTGGTGGTAGCCGAGGGAGCGGACCACCAGATCGCCCACGAGCGACCCCACCGCGGTGGCGACCACGAGGTGCGCCCAGACCGAGCGGCGGGCGGAGCGACGGGCCACTTCGGGCGAACCGAGCGGCTCGGCGGGGTGGAGGTGGCGGGTCCACGACACTCGCTGGACCTCCAGGCCGAAGGCCAGCCCGGCCAGTGGGACACCGAACACGGCACCGAACCCCGCCCCGAGCGAAGCGGTGAGCAGGATCCGTCGGTCCTCGCGGTCCAACCCGAGGGCGCGGGCCAGCCAATCGGTGAGCGAGCCCGACATCTGCAGCGCGGTGCCCTCGCGCCCGACCGAGGCGCCGAAGAGGTGCGATACCACCGTCCCCACCGCCACCATCGGTGCCATGCGCCGGGGCACCCAGGCCGCCGGCCGGTGGATCTCGTCGAGCAGCAGCGCGCTGCCCTCGCCCGCTCGGCCGCCGAACCAGTGGTAGGCCCCACCGACGGCCAGGCCGGCCACCGGGAGCAGCCAGACCAGCCAGCCGTGGTCGAGCCGGGCCTCGGTGGCGCGGTCGAGCGCGGTGAGGAAGGCCCAGCACGCCAGCCCGGCCAGCACCCCCGATGCCGCGCCGAGCGCGGCCCAGCGGGCGACGGCGGTCGCCGCTGACCCGGCCACGCCACGGGCACCTCGCCATCGGTGGTCCCGGCGGCAGAAGTGGGACGAGGGCTGCGGGACGGCTTGCGGGTTCTGGGGCACGGGACTACCTCGGTCGTGATGTCGCTGGACCTGGTAGGGACCGTCAGCCCGGGTGCGGGCGGTTCCGGCGAGCCCCATCGCCGTGCTCCCAACGTAGCCCTCGCGGGGTCGGGGCGAGGTTGCCATATACCCCCAGGGGGTATATGCTCGTGAAGATCCACATCGCGAGGAGCCCGCCATGACCACCAGCATCGAGACCTTCGCCGTCCTCGGGATGTCCTGCCAGCACTGCATCGACGCCGTCACCGCCGAGGTGGGCCGCATCGCCGGCGTGGAGCAGGTCGACGTGGATCTGGGCGCGGGCACCGTCCGGGTCACGAGCCACGGTGCGGTCGACCACGCCGGAGTGCGCGCCGCCATCGAGGAGGCCGGCTTCGAGCCGGTGGACGCAGAGCCGGCGTCATGACCGCCGACCTGCGCACGGTCGACCTGCACATCGAGGGCATGACCTGCTCGTCCTGTGCGGCCCGCATCGAGAAGAAGCTCAACCGGGTCGACGGGGTCGACGCCACCGTCAACTACGCCACCGAGACGGCCCGGGTGCACGCACCGCCCACCGTCAGCCTCGACGACCTGGTGGGCCAGGTGGAGGCGCTCGGCTACGGCGCCGCACCCCCCACGCCGGTGGACGCGGGCCACGGCCCCCACTCCGACGACGAGCCCGGGCACCACCACCACGTCGAGCTCGACGACGTCGCCCTGCGCCAGCGGGTCCTGGTCTCCGCCGCGCTGTCGCTGCCCGTGCTGGCGATGTCGATGGTGCCCGCCCTCCAGTTCGACCACTGGCAGTGGATCTCGCTCACGCTGGCGTCGCCGGTGGTCATCTGGGGCGGCTGGCCGTTCCACCGGGCCACGTGGACCAACCTCCGCCACGGTGCCGCCAGCATGGACACGCTCATCTCGGTGGGCACCCTGTCGGCCTACGGCTGGTCGCTCTACGCGCTGCTGTTCACCCCGGCGGGCGACGACGCCATGCGCATGGGCGCCGAGCTCATGCCCATGGAGGCCACCGGCACCCACAAGATCTACCTCGAGGCCGCCGCGGTGGTGGTCACGTTGATCCTCGCCGGCCGGTGGTTCGAGGCCCGGGCCAAGCGCCGGTCCGGCGCCGCCCTGCACGCCCTGCTCGAGCTCGGGGCCCGGGACGTGGCCGTGCTCCGATCGGGTCGCGAGGAGCGGCTCCCCATCGAACAGCTCGAGGTGGGGGACCGCTTCGTGGTGCGACCGGGCGAGAAGATCGCCACCGACGGCGTGGTGGTCGACGGCAGCTCCGCGGTCGACACCTCCCTGCTCACCGGTGAGCCGGTGCCGGTGGAGGTCGCCCCGGGCGACGACGTGGTGGGGGCCACGGTCAACGTCGGCGGCCGGCTCGTGGTGGAGGCCACGGGCGTGGGCGCCGACACCGCCCTCGCCCGCATCGCCCGGCTCGTCACCGACGCCCAGTCGGGCAAGGCCCCGGTGCAGCGCCTGGCCGATCGGATCTCGGCGGTGTTCGTGCCGATCGTGATCGTGCTGGCCGTGGCCACGTTGGCCGGTTGGCTGGCATCGGGTGCGAGCGCCGACGAGGCCTTCGCGGCGGCGGTGGCCGTGCTGATCATCGCCTGCCCGTGCGCGCTCGGGCTGGCCACGCCCACGGCCCTGCTGGTGGGCACCGGCCGGGGGGCCCAGCTCGGCGTCCTCATCAAGGGGCCCGAGGTGCTCGAGTCCACCCGGGCCGTCGACACGATCGTCCTCGACAAGACCGGCACCGTCACCACCGGCCGCATGCACCTCACCGACGTGGAGGCCGCCCCGGGGGTCGATGAGGACGAGCTCCTCCGCTCGGTCGGTGCCCTGGAGGACGCGTCGGAGCACCCCATCGCCGCCGCGGTGGCCGACGCCGCCCGCCGCCGACCGGGCCCGTTGCCCGCCGTCGAGAGCTTCGCGAACGAGCAGGGTCGCGGGGCCACCGGGACCGTCGAGGGCGTTCGCATCGCTGCCGGCCGCGAAGCCTTCGTGGCCGACCAGGTGGGGGCGGTCGGCCGGGCGCTGCCGGCCGAGCTGGCCACGGCGCGGGACCGGGCGGCAGAGCGGGGTGCCACGGTGGTCTACGCCGGGTGGGACGGCGCGGTGCGGGGCGCCTTCGTGGTGGCCGACACCACCAAGCCCACCTCTGCTCAGGCCGTCGCCGAGCTCCGGGAGCTGGGCCTGCGCCCGATCCTGCTCACCGGCGACAACCGCGCCGCCGCCGAGGCCATCGCCGCCGAGGTCGGCATCGATGCCGCCGATGTGCTGGCCGAGGTCCTGCCCCAGGACAAGGTGGCGGTGGTGCGCCGCCTCCAGGGCGAGGGGCGGGTGGTGGCGGTGGTGGGCGACGGGGTCAACGACGCCGCCGCGCTGGCCCAGGCCGACCTCGGCCTAGCCATGGGCACCGGGACCGACGCCGCCATCGAGGCGTCCGACCTGACCCTGGTGCGGGGCGACCTGCGGGCCGCGGTCGACGCCATCCGCCTGGCCCGGCGCACGCTCGCCACCATCCGCGGCAACCTCTTCTGGGCGTTCGCCTACAACGTGGCCGCCATCCCCCTGGCGGCCGCCGGGCTGCTCAACCCGATGATCGCCGGCGGGGCCATGGCCTTCTCCAGCGTGTTCGTGGTGAGCAACAGCCTGCGGCTGCGGCGCTTCCGATCCGTCATCGACCAACCCACCCCGGAGACCTGACCGTGCGCGGCTACACGATGGACAAGGACCAGTACCTCAAGCGCCTCCGGCGGATCGAGGGCCAGGTGCGCGGGATCGCCCGGATGGTGGACGAGGACGTCTACTGCATCGACGTGCTCACCCAGCTCTCGGCGGCCACCAAGGCGCTCCAGAGCGTGGGCATCGGGCTGCTCGAGGAGCACGTCAACCACTGCGTGCTGCACGCCGCCCAGGAGGGCGACGAGGAGGCCGCTCGGGCCAAGGTGGCCGAGGCCACCCGCGCCATCGAGCGGCTCGTCCGCTCCTGAGAAACGGGGCGTCGGCACCGCGCCGCGCCCGTCGGTTCGGAAGGCGGATGTTGACAGGGCACCGCTCCATGCCGTTCAGTACGCCGCGTGCCCAAGCCCCTCGTCATCGTCGAGTCACCCGCCAAGGCCCGC
>CAZIVZ010000335.1:0-4194 GCA_964542495.1 uncultured Aquihabitans sp. | reverse complement strand
ACCGGACGTGGTCGAACCCGTGGTCAGCCCGCATCGGGTGGAAGTGCATCTTGCCCACCAGCGCCGTCTGGTAGCCCGCGGCTCGGAGGGCGCGGGGCACCGTGAACGATCCCTCCTCGAGCGACAGCGGCGCGACATGGGGCGCGCGGTGGTCGAGCAGGCCGGTCATCAGCGAGGTGCGGGCCGGCACGCAGGTGGTGGAGCCGCTGTAGGCGTTGGTGAACACCACGCCGGAGGCGGCAAGGGCATCGAGGTTCGGCGTGCGCGGTGCGTGGGGCGAGGCGTACCCGACCTGGTCGTAGCGCTGCTGGTCGGTCATGACCAGGACGAGGTCCGGCTGCCGATCGCTCATCGCCCTCCCGCCAGCACCTCGTCGACGATGTCGAACACCTGGGCCACCCGCTGCTGCCAGGAGTGGGGCGCCAACAGCTCGGGGTCGACCTCGGGCCGCCCGGCGACCAGGTGGTCCTCGATGGCGGCCACGAACCCGTCGGCCCCCTCGGCCACGGTGATCAGCCCGCCGAAGTCGGGCAGGTTGGCCACCGGGGTGGCCACCACGGGCACCCCGGCCGAGACGTAGACGAACGCCTTGAGCGGGTTCATCGATCGGGTCATCTCGTTGTCGACGTGGGGGATCAGGGCCACGTCGACGTGGGCCAGGAACTGGCGCACCTGGCGGTAGGGCATCACCCCGAGCACGTGGACGTTGGGGAGCCGGCCGAGGGCGAGGGCCGAGCGATCCAGGTGCGCCGATCCCACCAGGGCCAGGGTCCACTGCGGTCGGGCGCGCGCCACCGCCTCCAGCAGGTCGAGGTCGATGCGCGAGGACAGGTTTCCCACGTACGCCAGGAGCGGGCGGCCGAGCGCGGCCACCGCAGCCGGCGGGGGGCCGAGCGGGGCGCCGGTGGGCAGCTCGAGACCGTTGGGCACCACCCGCACGTCGGAGGCGAAGCGCGCCATCGACTGGGCCACCGGCTCGCAGTTGGCCAGCACCACGTCGCAGCGGGCCAGCACCGCCTCGTAGTTGCGCTCGATGCGCTCGTGGTGAGGGGAGTCGGGCTCGTACCAGGTGCGGTTGTCGTCGACCACGTCGGCCACCACCAGGTCCGGCGCCAGGGCGTCGATGAGACCGGGGAGGTCGTCGTTGCTCGGGTACGCCCACACGGCCACGGGCCGCCGGCCGGTGCCGACGCCGTGTTCGGCCAGCACCGACCGCACGTGGGCGGGGTAGGAGCCCCGCGGCGGGCGGCCGAGCCGGCGGCTGTAGGACCCGCCGAACACGAAGGTGTGGCGGTGGATGCCGGGCTGGTCCCGGCGGCGTAGCGCCCGCGCCACGCTCTCGGTGGCCACCAGCCGACGCTGGTCCGCGGCGCGCCGCCAACCGGCGCGGTAGCTGGCCAGGAGGGCCTCCGGGCTGATCGGGTTGTCGAAGTGCACGACGGTGCCCACGCGCGGCGAGCGGGCCAGCTCCTCGAGGAGCATGTCCTGGCGTCGGCCGTAGATCCCCGAGTCGTTCTGCTTCCAGAACATCACCACGTCGAACACGGCGCCGGGCTCGAGCGTCGGTGCCTCGGGGTCCTGGAGGCGGGGCCGGCGCACCGGAACGGCCGACGGGGCCGTAGCCGGGTCGCCCGACGAGCCCCCCGCACCGCTGCGCACCCGTCCGGCCGAGGCCGCCCAGATCTGCTCGGGTGCGGCGGCCAGCTCGCGCTGGCGCGCCGACACCGGTGGGGGGTCGCCCAGCAGGCGATCGAACGCGGGGGCGAGCCGCTCGGCCACCGCCTCGTAGCTGTACTCGCGCAGGAACAGCTCCCTCCCCCGCTCCGCCCGGGAGCGGGCGTCGTCGGGGTCGTCGAACACCCGGGCGATGCGCTCGTGGAGGGCGTCGTCGGGCTCGAGCGCCAACAGCACGCCGGCGTCCACGAGCGGCGCCAGCGGGGGCGTGCGGCTGACCAGGCACGGCACGCCCATGGCCAGGGCGTCGGACACCTTCGCCGGCATCTGGTAGCGGCTCACCGGATGGGACGGGTCCTGGATCACGCAGGCCAGGTCGGCGGCGTTGACCAGCTCGGGCAGGTCGTCGAAGGGCTGGGCGGGCAACACCCGGGCCCACCTGGCGAGGTCGCCGATGCGACCCTTGAGCTCGTCGAACTCCCTGGTGCCGAACATGAGCACCCGGTAGCGGTCGTCGCCCAGCCGGTCGAGGGCTTCGAGCACCTCCACCACGCCCTTGTGGGCGCGTGGGGTGCCGCCGAAGAGCAGGAGCCGCTCCCCTGGGCGGACCCCCAGCCGCTCGCGGGTGGCCTCCCGGTCGAAGCGGGCGGGGTCGAACCGGCGCTCGTCGCGGGCGTGGGGAACGAGCATCCCGCCGTAGCGGTCTTGGAGCGCCACGTTGGACACGGTCACCAGGTCGGCGGCGTCGATGTAGGCGTCGCACAGGCGCGTCCAGTCGCGCTCGAAGGGCCACCGCAGGTCGTCGCGGCTGCGCCGTCCCAGCAGGTCGGCGACGGACAGGCCCCGGTCCTCGGCGAAGAACGCCAGCTCGTGATCGTCGACGTCGAGCACCAGCGGCCGGTTGCGGGCCAGCTTGGCGTCGATGCCCAGCAGGTAGGAGGGCAGGCGCGGCTTGGACACCCACACCAGATCGGCCTCGATCCGGTGGGCCACCCGGTCCATGGTGCGGAGGTGGGCGGGCAGCTCAGCGCCCGGGAAGAGGTTGATCGGCGTGGCGGCGCGGCGCAGCGGGGCCCACACGTCGGACCCGTAGCGTTCGAACTGAGCACCCCACAGCTCGACCTCGAAGCGGCGGGCGAGCACCTCGGCGAGCACGTTGGCCCGACCGAGCGGGTTGTGCCCCACGTCCCAGGAGATGACCGCCATCGACGGACGGTCGGACCCGGTGGCGCGCGAGCGAGGACGCGTCCGCCACACCAGGGGGTCGTCGGTGGGGAACAGGCCTTCGCTGGTGCCGCCGGGAGCCGGCTCCTGCCGTGCGAAGGCGGCGATCTCGGCGCGGCGCGTGGCCAGCTCGGCCAGCGGGTTGGTGAGCGGTCCGGCGGTGGTCCGGGCGACTCCGGGGGTGACGGCCTGGCGCAGCGACACCAGGCCGGTGGCCACCCGACCCACCCGGGACCGCTCGTAGCGCTCGAGCTGGCGGGCCAGCGAGGACAGCGTGTCGTCGGCCTGGCGCCCGAGGGCCCGCCGCCGCGCCACCTCCACCTCCTTGTAACGGGTCTCGTCGTCGAGGCGCGCCGCGGCTCGTTCGAGCTTGCGGTCCCGAGAGGCGAGGTCGAGCTCGAGGCGGTGGCGCTCGTTGGCGGACCGGCGCGCGAGCGAGGCGAGGTCGAGCTCGCTCTGGCGGAGACGGGCTGCGAGGTCGCGCTCGCGCTCGAGGTCGGCCAGGGCGTCGAGCGCCCCCTCCGACACCGGAGCGGGCGCTGGTCCGTCGAGCAGGGAACCGTCGTCGATCCGTGCCGCGAGCCGCAGCTGGGCCGGGTTGAGCCGCTCCTGGCGGCGCTCCGGGTCCTGGTGCTGGCGGTGCAGATCTGCGCTTATGAAACCGAGCACGTCGGCGTCGTCCACCGGGTGGAGGCCGGCCACCCCGAGGGCGGTGAGGTCGTCGACCAGCCGGGCGGTGGTGGCCACCGGGTCGGCCATGAGGTCCTCGTAGCGAACCAGCACCCGGGCCATGGCGGCCGATGCCTCCACGGCGCGCACCGTGTACAGCTCCCACAGGCCCAGGGCCGCCTGCATCGGGAAGCCGTCACGTTGGTGCATGGACCGGGCCACCTCGAGCGGTTCCCGGGTGACGTGGATGCACACGGGGCGGTCGAGCAGCGGCGCCAGCACCGGCAGCAGGACGCACAAGCGGGGCTCCTTCACCACCCACGGCCGGTGGGCCTCGAGCTCCCCGAGCACCTCGGCGAAGGCGGCCCGACCCTGGGCCACCACGTCGGCCGGTAGGTCAGCGGCGTCGAAGCCGGTGAGCTTCCACCAGTCGAACCCGGCACCGTGGAGGAGGCCGTCGCACACGGCCCGCACGTCGCGGCGCTCCCAGAACCCGCGCGGGTTCTCCTCGTTGGCCTCGGTGGCGATGCCCTCCGGCCCGAAGTGGGCCCCGGCCAGGTTCAACAGGCGCGTCACCCCGGACGTGCCGGAGCGGTGCATGCCGAGGACGACGAGCTGGGCGAGGGC
>CAZIVZ010000334.1:0-4244 GCA_964542495.1 uncultured Aquihabitans sp. | reverse complement strand
TGGCTGGCGGTGACCATCACCCCGGCGGCCGCGCCGAGGTGGCGGACCGCGAAGGCCAGGACCGGCGTGGGGAGCGGGCCGGGCAGGACGTGGGCTCGGATGCCGGCGGCGGCGAAGACCGCCGCGCTGGCCTCGGCGAAGTCGGTGGAGCGATGACGGGCGTCGAAGCCGATGGCCACGCCGCGCCGCGCTGCACCGGCACCGCCGGTGGCCCCGATCCACGACGCGATCCCGGCGGCCGTGCGGATCACCACGGCCAGGTTCATGCGGTTGGGTCCGGCGCCGATGCGGCCCCGCAGGCCGGCCGTGCCGAAGTCGAGGTCGGCGGCGAAGCGGTCGACGACCTCGGCGCGGGCATCGGTGTCGCCCCCGTCGGCCGCGTCGAGCAGGTCGGCCAGCTCCTCGCGGGTGACCGGGTCGGGGTCGTCGGCCACCCAGTCGCGGGCCCGGGCGGCGAGCACCGCGGACCAGCCGGCGCGGCCGGTCCCCGCCGGCGCCGTCACAGCCGGCCCACGATGTGGGCGATGAGGGCGCCCATGCGGTCGGCCGACTCCGCCGCCACGGCCAGCACGTCGCGGTGGTCGAGGTGCTCGTGACCCAGCCCGGCGGCCAGGTTGGTCACCAGCGACATGGCCAGGACCTCGGCCCCGGCGTGCACGGCGGCGATCGTCTCCTGCACGGTGGACATGCCCACCAGGTCCGCCCCGAGCGTCGCGGCCATGCGCACCTCCGCGGGCGTCTCGTAGGTGGGGCCCAGGAACCCGGCGTAGACGGCCTCGTCCAGGTCAGGCTCCGCTTCGCGGGCCAGGGCGCGCAGGCGGGTCGAGTAGGCATCGGTCATGTCCGGGAAGCGCGGCCCGAGCCGGTCGTCGTTGAGGCCGAGCAGCGGGGTGCGACCGGTGAGGTTGAGGTGGTCGGCGATGAGCACCGGTTGCCCGGGCGCCATGCCAGAGCGCAGCCCGCCGGCGGCGTTGGTGAGCACGACCACCGAGCACCCGGCCGCCACCGCGGTGCGAACGGCGTGAGCGACCACGTTGGGGTGGTGGCCCTCGTAGAGGTGCACGCGGCCCATGAAGGCGAGCACCCGGCGGTCGCCGGCCCGGATGGAGCGCACGGTGCTGCCGTGGCCCGCCACGGCGGCCGCCGGGAACCCCCCGAGGTCCACCATGGGGAGCTCGGCGGTGACCTCGCCCAGGCGGTCGGCGGCGGGCTTCCACCCCGAGCCGAGCACGAGGGCGACGTCGTGGCGCGCCACGCCGGTGGCGGCGGCCAGGGACGCGGCGGCGGCCGCCGCGGCCTCGAAGGGCTGGTCGATCGGATCGGGGCTGGTCACGCTTGGCAGTCTGCCCGTTCGTCCGCTCTAGTGTTTCGCCCTTGTGAGCACTCCATCGGGCACCACCAACCTCCTGACCGACACCGACACCGCGTTCGACGTCGTCGGCATCGGCAACGCCCTCGTCGACGTGCTCGGCACCGAGGACGACTCCTTCATCGAGCGGCTCGGCATGGTCAAGGGCTCCATGACGCTGATCGACACCGATCGGGCCGAGGAGATCTACGCCGCCCTGGGCGAGAAGACCGAGGCGTCGGGCGGGTCAGCCGCCAACACGCTCTCGGGCGTGGCCAGCTTCGGGGGACGGGCCGCCTACATCGGCCGGGTGAAGGACGACGGGCTCGGCACCTCGTTCTCCCACGACCTGAACTCCCTGGGCGTGCACTTCAGCGCGGCCAAGGCCACCGACGGCGATCCCACCGGGCGCTGCATGATCGTGGTGACACCCGACGGCGAGCGCACGCTCAACACCTACCTCGGCGCGTCGGCCACCCTCTGCCCCGGCGACCTCGACCTCGACCTGATCCGATCGGGGAGCATCACCTTCCTCGAGGGCTACCTGTTCGACCGCCCCGAGGCCAAGGAGGCCTTCCGCCTCGCCGCCGACACCGCCCACGCCGCCGGGCGGAAGGTCGCCCTCACCCTCTCGGACTCGTTCTGCGTCGATCGCCACCGCGCCGACTTCCTCGACCTCGTGGCCGGTGGCGTCGACATCCTCTTCGCCAACGAGGAGGAGATCACCAAGCTGTACGAGGTGGAGACGTTCGAGGAGGGCGTGGCCCTGGTGCGCGGCCACTGCGAGATCGCCGCCGTCACCCGGGGCAAGGACGGCTCCGTGGTGGTGACGGTCGACGACCAGGTGGAGGTGGCCGCCCACGACGTCCCCAAGCTGGTGGACACCACCGGTGCCGGCGACCTGTACGCCGCCGGCTTCCTCTACGGCCTCACCTCGGGTCGATCGCTGGCCGACTGCGGGCGCCTGGGATCGATCGCCGCCGCCGCGGTGATCGGCCACATCGGGCCCCGACCCGGCCTGTCCCTCGCCCAGATGCTGTACCTGGCCGACTGAACCCGTCCCGATAGGGTCCGCCCATGACCCGAGGCACCACGCACCCCGCCGTCACCCGCCTGGCCGCCCTCCTCGCCGCGACGCTGCTGGCCCTGGCGCTCGTGGCGTGCGGCTCCGACGATGGCAGCGACGACGCGTCGACCACCACGACCGAGGCCACCACCACCACCACGGTCGACGGCTCCTCCGCCACCACCGCCGGCGACGGCGAGGACGACCCCGCCACCAGCACCACCGGCCGTACGTCCAGCACCACCGGCGGGAGCGATCCCAGCACCACGGTGCCGAGCACCGGCCCCGGCGGCGAGACCACCGAAGGGCTCGGCTCGCTGCCCGAGGGCACCCACCACGGCTACTTCACCGGCGTCTCCGACGGCACGGTGGAGGGACAGCCGGTGCAGGTGGTGGCGTTCGATCCGGTGGAGCTGCTCACCGGGCAGGAGGCGGTCGACGCCGCCATCGCCCACGGCGATGCCGAGCCCGGGGCCACCTCGATCGACGACGACTACTACATCGTCAACGACGACACCTCGCTGATGCTGCTGCCGGTGATCCCCGACGGAGTGGTGTCGGTGATCCGCGAGGGCTCGTCGGAACCTCAGCCCAGTTCGATCGACGAGGCGGTGACGCTCCCGAACCTCTTCGAGGTCGAGATCGTGGTGGTCCGCGGCGTCAGCCTGATCACGGCCACCGAGGGCGTCTACCTCCCATGAGCGACACCTCCCCCCACCGCCTCCCCGCCGGCGTCAGCCCGTCGCACTACGACCTGCGGCTCGCCCCCGACCTCGAGGCCGCCACCTTCACCGGTGAGGAGTCGGTGGCCATCACCGTCCACGAGGCCACCGACACCGTGGTCCTGCACGTCCTCGACCTGGAGCTGGAGGAGATCTGGTTCGAGCAGGCAGGCCGGCGAATCGACGCCTCCGCGTCGCTCGACGCGGAGGCTGAGACCGCCAGCTTGGCCCTCACCGCGGCGCTCGAACCGGGACCGGCCACGTTCCACGCGCGGTTCACCGGCGAGCTCAACGACAAGCTGGTGGGCTTCTACCGGTCGACGTTCACCGCGGAAGACGGCGCCGTGCGCACGATCGCCTGCACCCAGTTCGAGTCCACCCACGCCCGCCGGGCGTTCCCGTGCTGGGACGAGCCCGCCCACAAGGCGTCGTTCGCCGTCACCCTCGACGTGCCGGCCGACCTCCTGGCCGTGTCCAACGCCGCCGAGGCGTCGCGCGAGGCGCTCCCCGACGGCCGGGTGCGCGTGCGCTTCGCCCCCACCATGGTCATGTCGACCTATCTGGTGGCCTTCGTGGTGGGCCCGCTGGAGGCCACCGAGCCGATCGACGTCGGCGGCGTGCCCCTGCGGGTGATCGTGCCCCTGGGCAAGCTGGACCTCACCGGGTTCGCGCTCGAGGTGGGCGCCTTCTCCCTCCGGTTCCTCGCCGACTGGTACGCGATCGCCTACCCCGGCGACAAGCTCGACCTGGTGGCCGTGCCCGACTTCTCGTTCGGGGCCATGGAGAACCTCGGCTGCGTGACGTTCCGCGAGACGTTGCTGCTCGTCGACGAGGAGCACGCCACCCAGGCCGAGCTCCAGAACATCGCCGACGTGATCGCCCACGAGCTCGCCCACATGTGGTTCGGCGACCTCGTGACCATGGGCTGGTGGAACGGCATCTGGCTCAACGAGGCGTTCGCCACGTTCATGGAGATGCAGACCACCGACGCCTTCCGGCCGGAGTGGGAGCGGTGGGTGGCCTTCGGGCTGGCCCGCTCGGCCGCGTTCGACACCGACTCCCTGTCGACCACCCGCCCCATCGAGTACGAGGTGGTGACCGCCGCCGA
>CAZIVZ010000333.1:0-4245 GCA_964542495.1 uncultured Aquihabitans sp. | reverse complement strand
TGGAGCGATTCGAGGCCGAGGGCGCATCGGTGGTGACCCTCGATCTCTACGGCGACGTCGACCACGCCACCGACGTGCGCGACGAGGTGGGCGTGGCGGCCGCCGTGGCCGATGCGGTCGACCGCCACGGCCGGCTCGACATCGTGGTCAACGCGGCGGGCGTGGGCGGCGGCGGCCCGGTGCACCTCGTGCCCCACGAGGAGTGGGACCGCGTGATCGGGATCAACCTCACCGGCACGTTCCTGGTGTGCAAGCACGCGGTGGAGGCCATGCTCGCCGGCGGCCGGGGCGGCAGCATCGTCAACATCGCCAGCATCGAGGGGATCGAGGGCACCGAGGGCGGCAGCGCCTACAACGCGTCGAAGGCGGGGGTGATCCTGCTGTCGAAGACCATGGCCATCGACTACGGACGCCAGGGCATCCGCACCAACGCCCTCTGCCCCGGCGGCGTCGACACCCCCCTCCTGCGAGACCTCATCGACCCGCCCGGCATGGAGATGTACCGCGACGCCATGCTGGGCGCGCACAAGCTCGGCCGCTTCGGCCGGCCCGACGAGATCGCCGCCGTGGCCGCCTTCCTGGCCTCCGACGACGCCTCGTTCGTCACCGGCCACGCCCTGGTCGTCGACGGAGGCATGACCGCCGGGCTCCGCCCCGGGCTGTTCGACTCGTACTGATGGCGGCCGGACTGCACGGCCCCACCACCGCGCGCGCCTGGTGAACGTGGACCGGGGCCTCCCCCGCCCCCGTGACGTCGCGGTGGCCGACAGCTCGCTGCCGGTGGGCCCGCTCCACCTGGTGGCCTCCGACCGCCTCGCCGCCACCGGCGCCGCCGAACGGTTGCGCCAGGCGTGGCCGGCCATCGCCGCCACCGACGGCCCGGGCACCACCGTCCGGCTGGCGGTCGACCAGGTGACGGCACCGCCCCTCGCGCTGGGGACCGACGAGTCCTACGCGCTCGCCGTCGGGGTCGACGGCGTGGACCTGCAGGCCGCCACCGCGGTCGGCGCCCGGCGCGGCGTCGAGACGCTGCTCCAGATCGCCGACCACGGCCGTCTGCCGTTCGTCGCCGTGGCCGACGCGCCCCACCTGCGGTGGCGGGGCCTGATGGTGGACATCTGTCGGCACTGGATCGGCCTCGACACCCTGCTCGCCACCGTCGACGCCATGGCCGCGGCCAAGCTGAACGTGCTCCACCTCCACCTCAGCGACGACCACGCCTTCCGCCTCGAGAGCCGGGTCCACCCCCGCCTGCACACCGTCGGCTCCGACGGCCGCTGGCTCTCCCACGCCGACGTCGCCCGACTCGTCGACCACGCGCACCGCGCCGGCATCCGCGTGGTACCCGAGCTCGACGTGCCCGGCCACGTCACCTCCTGGCTGGTGGCCTACCCCGAGCTGGCGGCGACGCCCGGGCCCTTCGCCCTGCGCACCACCCCCGGGATCGCCACCGACGCCCTCCACCCGGAGCGGCCCGAGGTGCGCGAGTTCGTGGCCGCCCTGCTGGCCGAGGTGGCCGGCCTGTTCCCGGACCAGCACCTGCACGTGGGCGGCGACGAGGTCCACGAGGCGGCCTGGCCCGGCCTGAACGTGGCCGCCGTGCAGCCCGAGTTCACCCGCTGGGTCACCGACGAGGTCCGCTCGCTCGGACGTACCCCGGTGGTGTGGGACGAGGCCTGGCACCCGGGTCTGGCGCCCGACGTGGTCACCCAGACGTGGCGCGGCCACGCCCTGCTGCGGCGCGCCGCCGCCGAACCACGGCCCACCCTCTTCTCCACGCCGTACTACCTCGACCTGTCCTTCGACGTGTCCCACCACCGGGTGCACCCCCTGATCGACGCCGACGGCTGGACCGCGGCGCGCCGGCGGCTGCACGAGGACCCCGCCCTGGGCCCCCTGGGCCGGGTGGTCGCCGCCGTCGAGGCGCAGTGGCCCACCCCGCCCGACACGCCGGACCACACCGACCCGACCATGGTGCTGGGCGGCGAGGCCTGCCTGTGGAGCGAGCTGGTGCCCGAACGCCTCCTGCCGCTGCGGCTGTGGCCAGCGGCCGCCGTGGTGGCCGACCTGCTGTGGGCCCCGCCGCCGGCCACCGGCCCCGCGCCCGCCCCCGATCTGGCGCGCTTCACCCGGTTCCTCGCCGCCACCACCACGACCGACGTCGACGCCGTGCGCCACCGGCACTGGCTGGCGGTGGCCGCGGGCGACCCCGACCTCGCCGATGCCCTCGCCACCCTCGCCACGTGCTGCGAGCCGGTGAAGTGGTACGCCCGCCACCTCGACCAGATGGACCCCGACGCGCCCACCACCTTCGACCGGTTCGTCGACGGCCTCGCGCCAACCGCCACCGCCCGCGGGCTGGCCCCCGAGCCCGACCGCTGGCGGGCCGCCGCCGACGTCGTCCTCGGTGCCCCCGGCTCGTGGTCGGCCCGGGCGGACCTCGTTCCGATCGCCGAGCGGGTGGTGGCCTGGTGCGACCACCTGGCCGACCCCGACCACGTCGACCCACCGTCACCGGCCCCGGTGGGCCAGGTGCTGGTGGTGCCCACGCTCGCGCCGCTCACCCCTCGCTGAGGTCGGTCTTCACCACCTTGCCCAGGGCGTTGCGGGGTAGGGAGCCCACCACGTGGATCCGCTTGGGGCGCTTGTAGGGCGCCAGGCGATCGGCGGCGAAGGCCAGCACCTCGGCGACGCCGGAGTCGACCACGTCTCCCTCCACGAAGGCCACCACCGCCTCGCCCCACTGGGGGTCGGCCACCCCGACCACGGCGGCGTCGTGGACGGCGGGGTGCGAGCGCAACACGTCCTCCACCTCGCGCGGGTACACGTTGTAGCCACCGCTGATGATGAGCTCCTTGCGCCGCCCGACGATGCGGAGGTACCCGTCGTCGTCGAACGATCCCACGTCGCCGCTGGCGAACCAGCCCCCGAGAAACGCCTCGGCGTTGGCCTCGGGGCGTTCCCAGTAGCCCCCGAACACGTTCGGGCCACGCAGCAAGATCTCGTCGGTGTCCTCGGCCAGGCGCACCTCCACCCCCGGCAGCGCGAACCCGACCGTGCCCGGTCGACGCTCGCCGTCGACGGGGTTCGACACGTTCATGACCGTCTCGGTCATCCCGTAGCGCTCGACGATGCGCTGGCCCGCCCCAGCCGCGACCGCATCGAAGAGCTCCGGTGACAGCGGCGCCGAGCCCGACACGCACAGCCGCAGCGCCCGCAGGCCGGGCACCTGGCCGCTGGCGGCGGCGCGGGCGTACATCGTGGGCACCCCGAAGAACAGCGAGGAGCGGTGGCGCGCCACGGCGTCCACCACGTCGGCCGCGTCGAACGTGGGCCGCAGCACGAACGACGCCCCCGCCGTGAGCGAGCCGTGCAGCCCCACGCCCAGCCCGTGGAGGTGGAACAGCGGGAGGGCCAGCACGAGGCGATCGTCGGGGGTCCAGCGCCAGGCCACCCCCACGGCCTCGGCGCTGGCCAACAGGTTGCGGTGCCGCAGCAGGGCACCCTTGGGCGCGCCGGTCGTGCCCGACGTGTAGAGCAGCAGCGCGGCGTGGTCGGGGCCGACGGCGTCGAGGGCGCCGGGCGGGAGGTCGCCGGCGGGATCGGGCAGGTCGACGTCGGGACCCGTCACCACGAGCGCTCGATCCCCGGCCGCAGCACGCACCCAGCCCGCCCGCTCGGCCTCGTCGACGAGCGCGCCGGCGGGGCGGGCATCGACCACCACGTGGGCGATCTCGCGCTGGCGGTAGGCCGTGTTGACCGGCACCACCACCAGGCCCAGCCGAAGTGCCGCCACGTACGCCACCACGAGGTCGACCGATGCACCCGCGCTCACGAGGAGGCGGTCGCCCGACGCCAGACCGGCACCGGCCAACCGGGCCGCCACCCGCCTCGAGCGCGCCTCGATCTCCGCGCCCCCGACCCATCCCACTGCGTCGTCGAACACCACGGGCCGAGATGGGTCGGCCGCCCACCGTCGCAGCCAGCACGCGGTCAGGCTGGTGGCGCCGAGCCGGCCGACCAGGTCGGCGGGCGCCCCGGCGGGCAGGTGGGGAGCCCACCCGGGCGAGCTCGACGGTGCGGACATGGTCACCTCGGCGACGTCGGCCAGCGGCGGAGGGCGCCACGGCGCCCGGGAAGAATCCGACGAGGCACTACCCAGGGCGGCCCCGGCACAGTAGGGTTGGTGACCTTACGGGCCGGTCGAACGGATCTGCCCAACATAGAGAGAGAAATACATTGGCA
>CAZIVZ010000332.1:2480-4290 GCA_964542495.1 uncultured Aquihabitans sp. | reverse complement strand
CGAGACCACGAGCCTCGAGGCGGCGATCCACCTCGAGGACCGCAACCAGCTGATGCTCGGCTTCACCGAGAACCTGCCCGAGGCCATGCGAGCCTTCGCCGCCGGCCGCCCGCCCTGCTACACCGACGACCCGCGCCGCGACCTGTTCGGCTGAGGGCCGCTCACGACGCCACCATCACCGCGGCGAGGGCGGCGACGCCGAGCCCGGCGAACTGCACCGGAGCCATCCGCTCCGACAGCCGGGTCTGCGCCAACAGGATGGTCGAGGCGGGGTAGAGGCCCGTGAGGGCGGCCACCACCGCGAGCATCCCGTGCTGGGACGCCAGCAGGTAGAGGATGTTGGCGGCCATGTCGAGCGAGCCGCTCACCGCCACCGCCCCCACCATGCCGCTGGCGCGCAGGCCGAGTGGCGCCCGACGGGAGGCGGCCAGCACGGCCAGGATCGGCACCGAGGTGAGGCGGGCGGCCAGCAGGGGCCACAGCCCGGCCTGGTCACCGGTCTGGTGCAGGAAGACGAAGAAGAGCCCGAAGATGGCGCCGCCGCCCAGGGCCGGGAGCAGGGCCGCCAAGGCCACGCGCGCCGGGACCGGGGCATCACCTGACCGCTCCCGAGTGATGAGGGCCACGGCCACGAACGACACGGCGATGCCCGCCAGCGCGGCGGGACCGGGACGGTCGCCCAGGACCAGGCCGGCCAGCACCGGCACGGCCGACGCGCTCAGCGCCGTGGTGGGGGCCACCACGCTCATGGGGCCCTTGGCGAGCGTGCGGTAGACCACCACCACGCCGAGCCCTCCGAAGACGCCCGCCGCCGCCCCGAAGAGCAGGTCGTGCCGGGCCACCAGGGCTGGACCGAGGAACGGGAGGGCCACGAGCAGCACCACGAGCCCGCTCAGCTGGGCGCCGAGGGCAACCGATAGGGCGGCGTTGCGACGGGCCGCCACGGCGCCCACGAAGTCGGCCGAGCCGTAGAAGGCGGCGGCACCGAGCGCCAGCACGATCGACATGTTCCGCACCTCCCGGATCCGGTGACCCACCGGTCACTTTGTTGCACCGATCGGTACAGTGTAGCCGACAGACCATCATGGTGCACCACTCGGTGCATCAGGATGACCTTGGGGCTGGCCATCCACCGAGGCGGCCCGCCTGGGTAGCGTGCGGCCCGTGCCCGACGCCGACGAGGTGGCCGCCGCCATCGCCCGAAACACCCGCGAGCTGCGCGCCGACCGGCAGTGGACGCTGGACCAGCTCGCCGCCCGATCCGGGGTGAGCAAGGGCATGCTCGTCCAGATCGAGCAGGCCCGGACCAACCCGAGCATCGCCACGCTCTGCCGGGTGGCCGACGCGTTCGGCGTGGCGCTGGCCGAGCTGGTGGAGCTGACGGGGACCTCCCTCGTCCGGGTGGTGGACCCCGACCAGGTGGTCCGGCTGTGGACGGGGATGGAGGGCTCGGGCGGTGACCTGCTGGTGGGCACCGACCGCGGGGAGCACGTGGAGATGTGGCGCTGGCGGCTCGCCCCCGGCGATCGCCACGACTCCGAAGGCCACGTCGACGGCACCCGCGAGCTGATCGCGGTGATCTCGGGCACGCTCACCCTGCGGCTCGGCGACGGCACCCACCAGGTGTCAGCCGGCGGCGCGGTCCTCTTCGATGCCCACGGCCCCCACCGCTACTTCAACGAGCACAAGCGACCGCTCGACCTGGTGCTGGTGGTGGTGCAGCCACCCGTGCTGGACCCGGGGACCGCGAGCCACCCGGGCTGACGCCGCCGCCGATCAGCCGGAGCGATCGCCGTCGCCCCCCGCCCCG
>CAZIVZ010000332.1:0-2380 GCA_964542495.1 uncultured Aquihabitans sp. | reverse complement strand
GCATCGGCATCGGCATCGGCATCGGCATCGGCATCGGCATCGGCATCGGCATCGGCATCGGGGACGTCCTGGCCCTCCCCCGCCGGGGCTGCGCCAGCGCCGAACTCTGCGGCGGTGCGAGGGCTGGGGTACGGCGTGGCGGGCAGGGGACGGCGGTGCAGGCGCACCAAGGCAGCCAGGGCCAGGAGGCCCACCACCACGCTCATCCAGACGTTCACGCGCACGCCCAGGATGAGCGAGGCGTTGTCGGATCGGAGCAGCTCCACCCAGAGCCGGCCGACCGCGTAACCGAACACGTAGAGGCCGAACAGCTCGCCGGGGCGGAGGCGCTTGGTTCGCTCGAGACGTACCAGCAGCAGGGCCAGGCCGACGTTCCAGATCCCCTCGTAGAGGAACGTGGGGTGGAAGGTCACGTGGTCGGCATAGCGAGCGGGGCGGTGCTCCGGGTCGATCTCGAGGCCCCAGGGAAGCGTGGTCGGCCGGCCGAACACCTCCTGGTTGAACCAGTTGCCGAACCGGCCGATGGCCTGAGCCACCGGGATGGCTGGTGCCACCACATCGAGGAGCGGCACGGCGGGGAGCTTCCTGACCCGCACCACGACCAGCCCGGCGAGCACGCCGGCGAGGATCCCGCCCGGGATGCCGAGGCCACCCTGGGTGATCTTGAGGGCGTCGATCCAATGGCCCTCGTAGGACTTCCAGTCGGTGGCCACGTGGTAGATCCGGGAGCCGATGACCCCGGCCGGCACCGCCCAGATGGCGATGGTCCCGATGTCGTCGGGGTCCCCGCCCCGGGCCTCCCACCGGCGTGACGAGATGGCCACCGCCGCGATCACGCCGACCGCGATGCACAGGCCGTACATCCGAAGATCGAGCGGACCCAGGTGGATCTGGTTGAACGACGGGCTGGGGATCGACGCGGTCAGCGCTCCGAGGTGCACCCCACCGGGCTAGCACGCCCGCTCAGTCGAAGGCGTCGCCGGCCACCTCGGGACGTCCGTTGTTGGCGAGCAGCACGAAGCGGTGACGGCGACCGGCCCGGTGCGTGGGCTCGAACCAGCGGGTGCGGTACCGGTGTGCGCCGTCATCGAGGCGCCCCAGGTGGGCGACCTCGACGAACCAACCCTGGTCGTCGATGGTGCGGTGGCCGTGGCCCGACGCCGGAGCCCAGGTGATGCCGTCGTCATCGCTGGACTCCACCCGCACCATGGGCTCGTGCCAGAGCAGGGCCCCGGGCTCGGCGTCCACCCAGGTCTGCTCCCAGTAGCCGTCGACCGTGCGCGTCGGGTCGGTGAACACCGCCCGGCCGGTGAAGCGGCGGGGTGCATCGGAGGTGGTGGGCTCGGGCAGGTAGCGCCGGGAGCGGAGGTCCCACCGCCGCTGTGGGCCCACGTCGGCGAACACGCCGGCGCCCACCGTCGCGGCGGCGAGGCGACCGGCCTGGGCAGCCAGGAACGCCTGGGTGTTCGGGCCGTAGAGGGTGTGTCCGCCCTCGTAGAACTGGCGGCGGTACTCCTCGGCGGTGGCCACGTAGCCCCAGTACTCGTTGACCACAGACGACACGATCACCCGCGCCACACCGCGGTCGGCCACGGCGGCGGCCGCCGCCGCCCCGATGCGCCGACCCGACTCCACGGTGATCTCGAAGGGCAGGCCCAGCAGCACGGTCTCACCGATGCGCAACGCCTGCACGGCGAGGATCCGCGGGAACCGGCCCTTGGGCAGGACCAGCGGCTGGAGCCGGGACGACCCGAGCACCCACTTCTCGCCGTGCGGGTGGGGCCGCCGGCGCGTCCGGGGCGAGCCCGCCTTGAACGGAGGGATCCGGTGGATCACCGGGGTGAGGTTCTCGTGGGCGCCGGCCACCAGCGCCGCCCCCACCGCGGGACGATCGGGGAGGACGATCCCCTCCACCTCCCGATCCACGTCGAGGTCCACCTCGCGCAGGCCCACGTCGAGCGGCAGGCGGTCGACCAGCTCGGGGCCGAGCCGGTCGTAGAGGTCGGCCGCCTCCTGCCCGATGGCCTGCCCGATGCGCCGCGCCTCGCGGTAGCCGGCCAGACCGGGCCGCAGCGCCGGCGCCACGTCGGCGTGGGTGCCCTCCATGGCCCCCACCACCGGCCGGTGACCGTGGCGCAGGTCGACTTGGTGGCGCAGCTCGCCCACCAGGTAGGCCCACACGTCGGCGTTGTACTCCGGCGCGTGCTGCGAGATGCCGGTGCCGTGGATCGAGAACAGCACGGCGGCGGCGAGCGGCTCGCTCGCGTCCGGTCCGAGGGTGCGGTCCACTCGCAGCAGGTGGAGCTGGGGGTTCACCGCGACCCACTTCCGCTGGGGGTCGCGCCGCCTGTCGGTGACGGTGGCGTTGTGGAGGCAGGGG
>CAZIVZ010000331.1:0-4302 GCA_964542495.1 uncultured Aquihabitans sp. | reverse complement strand
TCGCGTCGGGCCTGTACCCGCTCGACGAGGCGCTCATCGAGGTGGCCGTCGATCTGTCGGGCCGCCCGTTCGTGGCCTACGACGTGCCCTTCGGTGAGGTGCTGCCCCTCGGCGACCCGCCCTTCAACCCGGAGATGGCCGAGCACTTCTGGCAGTCGTTCGCCACCTCGGCGGGGATCACGCTGCACGTCACGCGCCGGGCCGGCACCAACACCCACCACGTGGTCGAGGCCACGTTCAAGGGTGTGGCCCGCTGCCTGCGCGACGCCGTGCGGGTGGAGGGCTCCGGCGTGCCGTCCACCAAGGGCACGCTGTGAGCGACGCGCCCCTGGTGGCGGTGCTCGACTACGGGATCGGCAACCTCCGCTCGGCCCAGAAGGCCCTGGAGCACGTGGGGGCCGACGCCCGCCTCACCGCCGACCCCGGGCTCATCGCCGACGCGGTGGGCATCGTGCTCCCCGGCGTGGGGGCGTTCGGGCGGTGCATGGAGGCGCTGGCCGAGGCCGGCCTGGCCGCTCTGGCCCGGGACGCCGCCACGGCGGCCGCTTCCGGTGAGGGCCGCCCGTTCCTGGGCGTGTGCGTGGGGATGCAGATGCTCTTCGACGGGTCCGACGAGACGCCGGGGGTGCCGGGGCTGGGCGTGATCGGGGGCCGGAGCCGCCTCCTGCCCGAGGGGGTCAAGCGGCCGCAGATGCAGTGGAACGTGCTGCGCTGGTCCCACGCGTCGGCCATGGCCGACGGGCAGCCCGACCCGTCGTGGGTGTACTTCGTGCACTCGTACTGGGCCGATGTCGCCGACCCGTCCGATGTGGCCGCCACCTGCGAGTACGGCGCCGACGTCACCGCGGCGATCGAGCGTGGCCGGCTGTGGGCCACCCAGTTCCACCCCGAGAAGAGCGCCACCAACGGCCTGCGCCTCCTCAAGTCCTTCGTCACCAGCTGCGCCTGACCACCCGGTCAGGTGTCGTGATCGACGTCGGCGGCGCGCAGATTCTGCGCAGATTCGTCCCGGGATCGCGCAGGTGTGCGTGTTCGGTGTCGTGTGGTGTGCTCGAGCACGCGCACCTTGGTCGTGGGCGCGCAGATTCTGCGCAGATTCGTCCCGGGGTCGGGAGGTGTGCGTGTTCGGTGTCGTGTGGTGTGCTCGAGCACGCGCACCTTGGTCGGCGGCGCGCAGACTCTGCGCAGATTCGTCCCGGGTTTCCGGGGCGACGGAGCGGCCGCGAAGATGGCGGCCATGGACCTGTACCCCGCGATCGACCTCCGTGGCGGGCAGTGCGTGCGCCTCTACCAGGGCGACTTCGCCCAGGAGACCGTGTACGGCGACGACCCGGTGGCCCAGGCCCGGGTGTTCGCGGATGCCGGCTCGGGCTGGATCCACGTGGTCGACCTCGACGCCGCCCGAACCGGTGAGCCGGTCAACCGACCCGTGATCGGCGCCATCGCGGCCGCCGTGGGCGTCCCGGTGCAGACCGGCGGTGGCGTGCGTGACGACGCGGCGGCCGACGCCCTCATCGCCGCCGGTGTCGCCCGCGTGGTGGTGGGCACCGCCGCCCTCGACGACCCCGACTGGGCCCGGTCGCTGGCCGCTCGCTACCCGGGCCGGGTGGCGCTCGGCCTCGACGTGCGCGGTCGCGAGGTGGCGGTGCGAGGTTGGGTGGAGGGCTCGGGTCGTCAGATCGCCGAGGTGGCTGCCGAGCTCGACGACGCCGGCTTCGCCGCCCTGATCGTCACCCAGATCAACGTCGACGGCGCCGGCACCGGCCCGGACCTCGACCTGTACGCCGAGCTGCTCGACAGCCTCGAGACGGACCTCGTCGCCTCCGGCGGCGTCGGCAGTGCCGCCCATCTCCGCGCCCTCGCCGGGCTCGGACAGGAGAGCCGCCCGCTCGTGGGCGCCATCGTCGGCAAGGCGCTCTACGACGGTGCGCTCACCATCGACGAGGCTCTGGCCGCGGCCCAGGCCGAGTGATCGGGGACGCGCCGATGACCTCCCAGGGCCGGCTGCTCGACGAGCTGGCGGCCAACGCCACCGTCGCCCCCGTCACCCGCCTGGTCGACGGCTGGCTGGCCAAGGCGGCTCCAGCCCTCCCGTTCCGCCGGGCCAGCTCGGTCCTGCCGGCCACGGGCGCCGGCACCGATCACCGGGCGGCCACCGCCACCCTCGACGTCCTCGAGGCGTGGTACCGGTCGCTCGGCCTGCGTCTGCTCGTGCAGGTCTCATCGGCGGACCCTGCGGCCGACGCGCTCGACGACCTGCTCGCCGCTCGCGGCGCCGAGGTGGAGGCCCCGGTCGACGTGCTGGTGGCCGACACCCGCCAGGTGGTCGACGCCGCCGCCCACGCGATCGACGGGCTCTGGGTGGAGGCGGAGGAGGTCGCGGCCGAGGGCACCCAACCGGTCGTGAACACCACGGTGATGATCGGGGTGAGCGACCTCCTGGCCAACCACCTCGCCCGCGCCCACGGCGCCGATCAGGTGGCGCGCGATCGCACGCTCGCCTACGGCTCGATGCTCGCCGGACTCGGTCCGAGCGCATTCGGTGGCGGGGTCAACATCGACGGCGAGGTGGTGGGGCTGGGGTTCGCGGTGCTCGAACGAGGGTGGGCGGGGATCTTCGGCATGGCCACGGCACCCTCCTGGCGGCGGACCGGGGTGGCCGCCACGATGCTGGCGGCGCTGGCCGGTGCCGCCGCCGACCGCCACGGCACCCGCCTCTACCTGCAGGTCGAGACCGAGAACGACGCGGCCCAGTCCCTGTACCGGGGCCTCGGCTTCGCCCGCCACCACGGCTACCACTACCGGGCGCTCACGCCGGTGGCGCCGCTCAACGCGTGACCGTCAGAGCTTGACGATCACCTTGCCGGTGTTGCCGCCGGTGAAGAGCAGGTTCAACGCGTCGGGGGCGTGCTCGAGGCCCTGGACCACGTGCACCGAGTGCTTCACCTTGCCCTCGAGCACCCAGGTGAGCAGGTCGCCCTGGGCCTCGGCGAAGCGGTGGGCGTAGTCGAGGATCAAGAAGCCCTCCATGCGAGCCCGCCGGGTGATGAGGCTGAAGTAGTTCTTCAGGCCGGGGCTGTCGGCGGGGTCGTTGTAGGCGGAGATGGCGCCGCAGCACACGATCCGGGCCCGCAGGGCGAGGTGGGCGAGGCAGGTGTCGAGGATCTCGCCGCCGACGTTGTCGAAGTAGACGTCGATGCCGTCGGGGCAGAGCTCCCGGAGCCGCCGACCGACGTGCTCGGTCTTGTAGTTGATCGCGGCGTCGAAGCCGAGCTCGTCCACCAGCCAGGTGCACTTCTCGTCGGTCCCGGCGATGCCCACCACGTTGGCGGCCCCCTTGAGCTTGGCGATCTGGCCCACCACCGAGCCGGTGGCTCCTGCGGCCCCCGAGACCACCACGGTGTCGCCCTCCTGCGGTCGGCCGATGTCGAGCAACCCGAAGTAGGCGGTCATGCCGGTGACCCCGAGCACGCTCATGGCCAGCGTGGGGTCGACGCCGGACGGGACCACCTGGGCGACCGACTCGCCCTCGTCGATCACGGCGTGGTCCTGCCACCCCATCATCCCGAACACGGTGTCGCCCACCGCGTAGCGGTCCGAGGCGGTGGCGATCACCTCGCCGATGGCGCCGCTGCGGATCACCGCGTCGATCTCGATGGGGGGCAGGTAGCCGGGGGCGTCGTCCATCCAGGTCCGGATGGTGGGGTCGATCGACAGGTGGTGGACCCAGACCACGGCCTGTCCCGGGCTCGGTTCGGGCACGTCGACCACCTCGAGGCGGGTGGTGGTGTCGTCGACCATGCCGGTGGGACGGGTGGCGAGGACGATGCGGCGGCTCGATGCGGTCATGGCCGCATCCTCGCACCGGCGAGACTGGTCGCGTGCGAGATCGTGGCGCCCGGCGGATCCTGATCGTGGTGGGCCTGGCCGTGGTGGTCCTGGTGGGCCTGGCCTGGTGGGTCCTGCGCGTGCCCTACGAGGCCGACGTCGGTGGTCGGTCGGTCGACTGCGGCGTCACCGCGATCGTCGACGACCCCGCCTGGGATCCCGTGGCGTTCGACCGCGCCTGCGACGACGCCCGTGAGGATCGGCGCACCATCGCGCTGGTGGTCGGCGCGGCGGTGGCCACCGCCGCGGCCGCGGCCAGCACGATCCCGTCGCGCCGCCTCACCGGCGAGGCCCTCGGCCCCGAGCCCCCCGACCCGGGCCCCCGCCCCTGACGCCACGATCCCGGTTGGGGTGGCGCTCGGCCCGGCGGTACCGTCGCCGCCGTGCGCACCGCCCGAGTGATCCCCTGCCTCG
>CAZIVZ010000330.1:0-4305 GCA_964542495.1 uncultured Aquihabitans sp. | reverse complement strand
GACCGCAACCGGGCGGCGATCATCGACGGCGCCATCATCGCCGCCGGCCTCCAGACCATGGTGTGGGCCTGGCTGCTGTGGCCCTACATGACCGACCCGTCGATCCCGCCGCAGGAGCGGATCATCAACGGCGTGTACGCGGCCATGACCATGGTGCTGCTCGCCACCATCGGACGCCTGGCGGTGGGCCCGGGCGCCCGCACGCTCAGCTACCGGCTCCTCGCCGGCGCGGTGTTCGTGGTGTTCCTCCAGGACGTGCTGGTGACGGTGGAGACCGTCGGCGGCCCGTCGGTCACCTTCGGACGGGCGCTGGCGCTGCCGATCTTCGTGCTGTTCGGCGCCGCCGCCGGCCACCCGGCCCGCCTGCGCATCGCCGAGGCCGCCATCCGCTTCGACGAGCGCCTCTCGTGGGGCCGCGCCGGCGTGCTGATCGCCGCCCTGCTCATCAACCCGCTGGTGCTCACCATCCAGGTGATCACCGGCCAGGAGCCCACCTACGTGGTGGTGACGGTGAGCTCCACCCTCCTCACCCTCCTGGTCCTGGCCCGCTTCGTGCTGCTCTCGCGCTCGCAGGAGCGCGCCGTGGAGGTGCAGCGGATCCAGCGCGACGCCAACGCTGAGCTGGCCGGCGCGTCGAGCCGCCACGCCATGCACCGTGCCGCCCTCACCGCCGCCACCCGCCTGGCCAACGCCTACGACGGGTTCCGAGTGGTCATCTCCCAGGCCGCCGAGGGCTCGCTGCGGGTGATCGACGCCATGGGGTCCGGCGACGACCGCGCCGTGGGCACGAGCATCGAGGTCCGCCACCTCCCACCCTCGATCCGCGAGGGGCTGGCCACCCTCCAGCCCGTGGTGCTCGACGCCACCACCCCGATCGACGTGGCCGTCGACCCGGACCAGACCCCGAAGGTGAGCTTGCTCGTGGTGCCGCTGAGCTCCCAGGGCGAGCTCACCGGCGCGCTGATCGTGACCACCGACCGGCCCATCCCCGCCACGCTGCGCCAGAGCATCGAGACCCTGGCCTCCACCGTCTCGCTGGCGCTCGAGAGCGCCAGCCTCACCGAGGACCTTGCCCGGCGGCGCAGCGAGCGCCGCTTCCGAGCCCTCGTCGAGAACTCGTCGGACATCGTGCTCGTGGTCGACGAGAGCCGCCACATCACCTTCGCCAGCCCCGCGGCCCAGCGCCTGCTCGGCCTGTCCGAGCGCACCCTGGTGGGCAGCCACCCCGCTCGCTGGGTCCACCCCGACGACTGGCCGGCCCTGGCCCACAACCTCGACGCCGGCCTCGACTCCCTCCCCGACGGGGGCGGCGAGATCGAGGTCCGCATCCGCCACGTCGACGGCATCCACCGCTGGTTCGAGATCCGCACCAAGGACGTCCGCCACGAGCCCGAGATCCAGGGCCTGGTGATCACGGCACGCGAGATCACCGACCGCAAGGCCACCGAGCAGCGCCTGGCCGCCAGCGAGTCGCGCTTTCGTGCCCTCGTCCAGAACTCCACCGACGTGGTGGCGGTCATCAACGAGGCCGGCCTCTACACCTACGTCAGCCCCGCCGTCACCGCCATCCTGGGTCGCACCCCCGAGGAGCTGGAGGGCACCAAGGCCACCGCCCTGCTCGACCAGGCCAACTTCGAGGCCTTCCGCACCGCCTACCCCGAGCTCTCACGATCCGAGCTGGCCAACCAGCAGCTCCCGGTCCGTCGCATGGAGGTGCAGGTGGCACACCGTTCCGGCGAGATGCGCACCCTCGACATCGACCTCACCGACCTGCGCCACGAGCCGTCGGTGGGCGGCATCGTGCTCAACGCCCGCGACATCACCGTCCGCAAGGCCCTCGAGCGGGACCTGCGCTACCAGGCCACCCACGACACCCTCACCGGGCTCCCCAACCGCACCATGTTCACCCAGGAGGCCGGCGCCGCCCTGCGCAAGGCCGGGCCGCGGGCGGTGTCGGTGGGCGCCCTGTTCGTGGACCTCGACGACTTCCAGACCGTCAACGACAGCCTCGGCCACGCCGTGGGCGACGTGCTGCTCCAGCAGGTGGCGGAGCGGCTGCGCACCACGCTGCCGAAGCACAACGTGGTGGCCCGGCTCGGGGGTGACGAGTTCGCGGTGCTGGTCAGCGACGCCGACGACGAGCACGGCGCCCTGGCCGTGGCCGACGAGGTGATCGACGTGGTGGCCGAGCCGTTCTTCATCGAGGGCCGCGAGATCCGGGTCACGTGCAGCATCGGCATCGCGCTCGGCACCGACACCGATGCCGAGGTGCTGCTGCGCAACGCCGACGTGGCCATGTACCTGGCCAAGGGGCGCGGCAAGAACCGGGCCGCCATGTTCGCCGACCACCTCCACGCCACCGTGGTGGAGCGCCTCGAGCTCAAGGCCGACCTGGTGCGGGCCATCGACGACGGCCAGCTGCGGAACTACTACCAGCCCATCGTGTCGCTCCAGACCGGGCGGATCACCGGCGTCGAGGCCCTGGTGCGCTGGCAGCACCCCACCCGCGGCCTGCTCCAGCCCGACGGGTTCATCGCCCTCGCCGAGGACACCGGCCTGGTGGTCGGACTCGGTCGGTGGGTGCTGCGCGAGGCGTGCCACCAGCTCGGCGAGTGGCAGCTCTCGCTGCCGGCCACCTCGTCGCTCACCATGAGCGTGAACCTCTCGGTCCGCCAGTTGGTGAACGAGGAGATCGTGCAGGACGTCCGCGAGGCGATCGAGGACGCCGGCATCGATCCGTCGACGCTCACCCTGGAGATCACCGAGACCACCTTGATGCACGACACCGAGCTCACGCGCCAGCGGCTCGGCGAGCTGCGCGAGCTCGGCGTCTCGCTGGCGGTCGACGACTTCGGCACCGGTTACTCGTCGCTCCAGTACGTGCAGCGCTTCCCGATCGACATCATCAAGATCGACCGCACCTTCGTGACCGGCCTCGGCACCAACCCGGGCGACAGCGCCGTGGTCCAGTCGATGATCGAGCTCTCCCAGCGCCTGGGCGTGCACACCGTCGCCGAGGGCATCGACCGGCCCGAGCAGGTCACGCTCCTCCAGTCGCTCGGCGCCGACCTCGGCCAGGGCTACCTGTTCTCCCGCCCGGTCCCCGCCAGCGAGATCGACGCGCTGCTGGCGTCGAGCCCCACCGAGAACCCCCGCTTCCAGCTCCGTTAGGCGCGGCAACCGCCTGCGGCTCTCGGACGAGGCCCGGTAACGTCGCTAGCCGTGTCCTCCACCCCTGCCTTCGTCTCCCGGCTGGTCCGGTTGCCGCTCGTCGACGGCGACGGCGGGCCGGTGGGGCGCGTCCAGGACGTGGTGCTGGTGCCCTCGGGCGACGACCTGCGGGTGCTCGGGTTCGTGGCCCAGTTCCAGCGCCGGCACATCTTCGTGAACGTGGCCCGGGTGGCCGAGATCGAGCCCACGGGCGTGCGCCTGCGTGGGGGCACGGTCGACATGCGCCCGTTCCACCGCCGCGAGGGTGAGCGGCTGGCGGTCGACGACCTGTTCGACACCCGCGTCAACGACGAGTACCTCACCGACCTGGCCATCGAGCCCGGCCCGGACCAGGCCTTCTGGTACGTCACCAAGGCCGCCCTCGGCCGGCGCGGCCCGCTGCGTCGGCGCGCCCCCCACGTGGTCCCGTGGCCGCAGGTCGCCCCCCACTTCGCCAGCACGCCCGAGATGGCCCAGGTTGCGGAGCTGCGAGACCTCCACCCGGCCGACGTGGTCACCCGGCTCCAGTCGCTCCCCCTCGCGCGCCGTCAGCAGGTGATGGCGCTGCTGGCCGACGAGCAGGTGGCCGACCTGCTCGAGGAGATGCCCGAGGAGGAGGCGGTGCGCCTCATCGAGACGCTCGACCTCGATCGCGCCGCCCACATCCTCGAGGAGATGGAGCCCGACGACGCGGTGGACCTGCTGGCCGACCTCGAGGAGGGCGACCGCGCCGAGCTGCTCACCCGCATGCGGCCCGAGGAGTCCACCCCCCTGCGGCGCCTGCTGGCCTACGACGAGGACACCGCCGGCGGCCTCATGACCCCCGAGCCCGTGGTGCTGGCCCACACCACCACCGTGGCCGAGGCGCTGGCCCAGATCCGCCGGCGCGAGCTCCCCTCCGAGCTCGCCGCCCAGGTGTTCGTCACCCAGCCGCCCACCTCCACCCCCACCGGCCGCTACCTCGGCGTCGTCGGCTTCCAGCGGCTGCTGCGCGAGGCCCCCTCCACCACGCTCGAGAACTGCGTGAACGACACCCACGAGCCCGTGTCGCCCGACCTCCCCCTCCGGGACGTCGCCGAGCGCCTGGCGTCCTAC
>CAZIVZ010000329.1:0-4344 GCA_964542495.1 uncultured Aquihabitans sp. | reverse complement strand
CAGACCGCCCTCTCGCAGATCTCCATCGCCGGTTCCGTGGGCACCGCCGTCAAGGTCAACCTCGACGCACCGTTCACCCAGATCGCCGAGAGCACCGCGGGCATCGACTTCCGGGCCAACGCCGACTTCTTCCCCACCATCGGGTCGGGGGTGTCGGACTGCCCGGCGGTGCCCCACGCGCCGGACCTCACCTCTTCGTTCGATGTGGCGGGCGCGTACCCCACCCTCGGTGAGACCACGCCAGAGGGCGATCCCTACGGCCTCGGGCTCGTGGTGTCCTCGTCGGCGTTCAACCAGCTGCTGTCGTCGATGACCGAGTGCGGCCTGCTCAACCAGGAGATCAGCGAGATCTCCCTGGGCGGCCCCCCGGTGCCGATCACCTCGTCGGTGCTCGCCCTGCTGGCCCCGCAGTTCGGCACCAAGCTCCCGCCGAACACGCCCATCAAGATCCGTGTGATCCCCACCACGGGCCCCTACCTCACCGAGGCCGTCGGCCCCAACGGGGAGCCCGGCGAGCTCGTGCTCGCCAACCTGCTCCTGCAGTTCATCCAGACGGGCCCCGACGGCGAGTCGATCGTCCTCGAGCTGGCCGTGGACGCCCCGCTGGGCTTCGACCTCGGCGTCAACGCGGCGCTGGACCAGCTCGCTCCCACCATCAGTCCGCCGCCGGCCTCCACGGTCAAGGCTCGGGTGTACCGCAACTCGATCGGGGTCTCCGAGCCCGCCATCGAGGCCCTCTTCCCGAACCTGTTCCCCTCGTTCGTGAGCGGACTGAGCAGCACCTTCGCCGCCTTCCCGCTCCCGGACTTCCTCGGGCTGAAGCTCAACGTGAAGTCGGTGGACCGTCAGGGCAACTACTGGGTGCTGTACTCCAACCTCGACCAGGTGCCCCAGACCCGCCTGGCCAACGTGTCGGTGACCGACCTCAGCAGCGCCAACAGCGTCGTCGACTCGGCGTTCGACGTGAACGAGTGGCGTCACCGCATCCGGCCCACGATCACGCCCAACCAGGTGAAGGTCGACTTCGACGGCATGATCGGCGCCGACGCCTGCTGCACCGTGGACGACGAGTCCAAGAGCGCCACCGCCGGCTACCGGGTCACCATGGACGCCATTCCCGAGGGGGGCCAGACCTGGAAGCTCGACCTCAGCCAGGTCATCAAGGGCGCCCACACCCTCATCGACGAGAAGGTGGCCCTCGAGGACGCCGGCGGCGAAACCCGCTTCCAGACGGCCGTCACCGGCCGCGTGAAGGTGGGCTCGGGCGCCTGGAAGGACTTCAGCTTCACGCCGAGCGTGACCGCGGTGGTCCACAACCTCGGTGGTGGTGAGGGCACCTCGAACAAGGCCTTCACCGGTTCGGGCGCCACGTCCGTGCAGGGCAACACGCGTGAGACCATCACGGTGGAGTTCACGACGAGCCTCTACGTGAAGTCGAACTCGAACGCCTTCTTCCCGGCCGCCGGAGGTGACGAGGTGGCCATCCGCTTCGGCGCCAACGACACCATCGCCAACGGCTTCACCGCCGGCAGCTACCCGGGCATCGGCAACCGGAGCCTGGCCGACGACGGGTGGAAGTCCACCATCACCCTGTCGGTCCTGCCCTAGCGGCGAACCTCAGCACGCGACACGAGCCGGTGGCCTTCAGGCCACCGGCTCGTTCGCGTCGTGGTGACAGCAGCCGCCCGGCGGGACTCGTCAGGCCAGCTGGTCGAGCCGGGTGCGCAGCTCGGCGCCGATCGTGTCCCACGTGAAGCCGGCGGCCCAGGCCCGGCCCAGGGCGGCAGCCTCGGTCTTCTCGGCGTCGGAGCGAGCCAGCACGCGGTCGATGCCGGCGGCCAGCGCCGGCCAGGTGCCCGCCACCAGCTCGCAGTTGGGACCCGCCACCTCGCGCAGCGACGTGTTGTCGAACGTCACCACGGTGCAGCCCATGGCCAGGGATTCGACCACGGGCAGCCCGAAGCCCTCGTGCTCGGTGGGGAACACGAACGCCTCGGCGTGGTCGTAGAGCCAGTGCCGCTCGGCATCGCTGGCGAAGCCGAGCAGGTGGATGTCGTGGCGATACGACGAGGCGAGCAGGGCGAGGCGGGCCGCCTCGGAGAGCACCATCTCCATGGTGACGAAGTCGTAGCCTGCCAGCACCAGCTTCACCTCGGTGCCGCGCGCCCGCAGGTCGTTGAACGCCGCCACGAGGAGGTCGATCCGGCGCCGCTCGTCGGACCCGCCCATGAAGAACACGAACGGCGTGGCCGTCAGCCCGAGCGCCTCGAAGCGGGCCCGCTCCATGGCGTTGAGCGCCGGCGGCTCGCCGGCGGGCGGGGTGTGCCCCAGCCGGGCCACGGAGAGCTTGGCCGCCAAGCCGCGCACGCCCTGCTGCTCGGCGAAGGCGCGGGTGGTGTCGGCGGTGTGCTCGGAGATGGCGATCACGTGCTCCGCCCGCTCGAGGGCGTGGGTGAGGTGGCGCTCGTACACGGCGCGCCCCAGGGCCTTCTCGGCGGCCCGGTGGACCGGGAGCCCGGCGATGCGGGCGCCTCGGTAGGTGGGCCGGTAGTTGTGGGGGTAGCGGTCGCCGAGCAGGACCGGCACCTGGTCGTAGACCACCAGGATCGTGGGCACCGTCGGCGGCACGCCGAGCGAGAAGTCGAACTGCACCAACACGTCGCAGGACCGGGCGATGGCCGCCGTGCGCTCCGGCGTGATGCTGTCTTGAAGCTTGGCCAGGCGAGGGCGCGCCGGATGGGGCAGCTCCACGATGCCCACGCTGCGCTCGGGACCGAACGCCGCCTCGAGCTCGTGGGCCACGCTCGGGCCGCCCTCGTCGACGAAGGCCACCACCTCGTCGGTGAGCGGCGACCGGGCGTCGATCTGGCGGCAGCTCTGGCGGACCACCTCGCCGATGCCACGGAACTGGTGACCCAGCTGCATGGCCCGCAGGTCGATGCCGATCCTCACCGCGACGCCGCCTGCACCGAGCGGACGGCGTCGAGCAACGCCCGTGCCGCCGCGTCCCAGTCGTAGCGGGCCACGTTGTCGCGACCCGCAGCCACCACTGCAGCGCGTTCCTCCGCTCCGAGCCGGAGCACGTGCTCGAGCCCGGCGGCGATCGAGGCGATGTCGTGGGGGTCGACCAGCTGGGCGGCCTGTCCCACCACCTCGGGGATCACCGACGCATCGCTGGCCACCACGGGCGTCTGGCACGCCATCGACTCCAGCGGGGGCATGCCGAACCCCTCGTACACGCTCACGTAGGCCGAGCACCGTGCCCCGCTGTAGAGCGCCGGGAGGTCCGCGTCGGTGACCTGGCCGAGGAGGAGCTTGACCTTGGCGCCGCCGGCGAGGGCCTGGTCGACCTGGGCGCGCACCTCGGCCTCCTTCCAGGCCCCGGCGCCCACCAGCACGAGGGTGAGCTCGCGGGCGAGATCGGGCGGGAGGCGGCTGAACGCCTCGATGAGCCGGGTCTGGTTCTTGCGGGGCTCCACGTTGCCGACGGCCAGGACGTAGCTGCCGAACACGCCGTAGCGCTCCTTCACGGCGGCGATCTCCCGGTCCGAGCGCTTGTAGAAGTGGCGGGTGTCGGCGGCGCAGCCCACCACCCGCACCCGGTCACGATCGATCTCGTACTGCTCGGCGATCTCGTCGGCCATCGTGTGGGTGAGGGCGGTGACCAGGTCGGACCGGGTGGCGCTGCGAGCCACCTCGCGGCGCAGGAACCGGCCGTTGTCGTCGTCCACCATCTCGGGGACCTTCTCGAAGCAGAGGTCGTGGATGGCGGTGATCGAGCGAGACGAGGTCAGCGGCCAGCGCACGAAGTCGGGGAAGAAGTAGATGGCGCGACCGAGCACGAGGTCCATGGGCGGGAGCCGGTCGGTGACGATCAGCTTCCGCATGGCGCTGAGGGGCAGGTAGACGGGCAGCGGGCGCATCCGCCGCAGCCGATACGGCGCCAGCTTGGGGACCCGCTTGACGGGCACGGCGATGCGCACGTCGAGGTCGGGCTCGTGCTCGAGCAGCTCGTCGAACGCCTGGAGGAGGCCCATGGCGTAGTGGCCGACACCGCTGAAGTGGTCGTCCACCAGGGGTTTGCCGTCGATCACGAGACGGGTGCGGGGCTGTCTCAAGCGTGGGCCTCGGCGATGAGCCAGGGGAAGGCCTTGACCACCCGCACCTCGGCGAAGTGCCCGGCCAGCGCGCTGCGCAGCCGCCCCGGGGTGAAGAACTGGACGTGTTCGGGGTCGTTGCCGAGGCGCGCCACGTTCTTGCCCCGACCCAGGTTGCCGAGGCGGAACCACGGCTCCCACGGCACCGACACGACGAGCCGGCCACGGCAGATGCGGGCCATCTCGG
>CAZIVZ010000328.1:0-4346 GCA_964542495.1 uncultured Aquihabitans sp. | reverse complement strand
GGCGTGGGTGCCCTTGCGCAGGTTGACCGCGGCGTCGACCAGGTCGCCGAGCACGGCCGAGCCGGTGGGGGCGCCGCCCGCGCCGCGGCCGTAGAACATGAGGTCGCCCACCGCCGCCCCCTCCACGAAGACGGCGTTGAACGAGTCGCGCACGCCGGCGAGCGGGTGCGACCGCGGGACCATGGCGGGGTGGACGCGCACGGCCACCTCGTCGGGCCCGCCCTCCACCGGCACCAGCTCGGCCACCGCGAGCAGCTTGATCACGTAGCCCAGGCGCTGGGCGAACGCGATGTCGGTGGAGGTGATGTTGGATATGCCCTCGTGGTAGACGTCGCCCGCCACCACCTTGGCGCCGAACGCGATCGACGCCAGGATCGCCGCCTTGGCGCCGGCGTCGTAGCCCTCCACGTCCGCGGTGGGGTCGCGCTCGGCGTAGCCCAGCTCCTGGGCCTCGGCCAGCGCGGCGGCATAGGAGGTGCCCTCCTCGGACATGCGGGTGAGGATGAAGTTGGTGGTGCCGTTGACGATGCCCATGATGCGGCGCACGTCCTCGCCCACCAGCGATTCGCGCAGCGGCCGCAGGATCGGGATGCCGCCGGCGACCGCCGCCTCGAACAGCAGATCGACGCCACCGGCCGAGGCCGCTGCGAACAGCTCGGCACCGTGGTTGGCGAGCAGCTCCTTGTTGGCGGTGACGACCGGCTTGCCAGCCGCCAGCGCGGCCAGGATCAGCTCGCGTGCCGGCTCGATGCCGCCGATGACCTCCACCACGACGTCGACATCGGGGTGGGCCACCACCTCGGCGGCGTCGCGGGTGAGGATCTCGTCGGCGAGGTGGACGGGCCGCTGGCGCGACAGGCTCCGCACCGCCACCTTGGCGACCTGGAGCCGCACGCCGGTGCGCCGGGCGATCTCGTCGCCCCGCTGCTCGATGAGGGCCACGAGGCCGGCACCCACGTTCCCGCAGCCCAGCACGCCCACCTTGACCACGGGTTCGTTCACGGTCGGGGAGGCTACCGGCCGTCAGCCGACGTCGGTGGCGAGCAGGTCGGCGTTGGTCTCGCGTCGCACCACCACGCGGGCGGCACCGTCGGCCACGAAGACCACGGCGGGGCGGGGGAGCTGGTTGTAGTTCGACCCCATCGAGCGCCCGTAGGCACCGGTGACCGGGGTGGCGATCAGGTCACCGACGGCGATGCCCGGCGGGACCTTGGCGTCGGGCACGAGCACGTCGCCCGACTCGCAGTGCTTGCCCACGAGCCGGACGACCTCGGTGCGGTCGGCGAGCACGTCGCGGGGCGAGAAGGTCTCGTAGCCCGAGCCGTAGAGCGCCGGACGTGGGTTGTCGATGAACCCGCCGTCGCAGGCCACGAACCGGCGGATGCCCGGCACGTCCTTGACGGTCCCCACCCGGTAGAGGGTGAGGCCGGCCGCCGCCGCGATGGCGCGCCCGGGCTCGGCGGAGACCGTGGCCGTGATGCCCGCCGCCGCGCAGGCCCGGCGCACCACGGCGCCCCACTCGGTGAGCGAGGGGGCCTCCTCGCCCTCGACGTAGGCCACGCCGATGCCGCCACCGATGGACAGCTCGGGCAGGCCCAGCTCGTTGACGAACGGGGCCAGGGCGTCGATGGCCTGCTCGTAGAAGCCGGCCACGAAGACCTGGGAGCCGATGTGCGCGTGGATTCCCACGAGGTCGACCGCGGGCGAGGTGCGGGCCCGTTCGGCGGCGCGGGCGGCGTCGCCGACCTTGAGGCCGAAGCCGAACTTCGAGTCGTCCTGCCCGGTCATGACGAACTCGTGTGTGTGGGCCTCGACCCCGGGGGTGATGCGCAGGAGCACCTTCGGGACCAGCCCGTCGGCCGCGTGGAGGCGCTCGAGGCGGTCGAGCTCGTCGAAGCTGTCGACGACGATGCGTCCCACCCGTGCGGCTCGGGCGCGGCGGAGCTCGTCGTCGCTCTTGTTGTTGCCGTGGAGCACGAGCCGGTGGGCGGGGACACCGGCACCCAGGGCGACGGCGAGCTCGCCGCCGCTGGCCACGTCGAGTGCCATGCCCTCCTCGTGGGCGAGCCGGGCCATGGCCCGGCAGAGGAAGGCCTTGGTGGCATAGGCCACCCCGTCGCCGAAGGCGGCCACCGCCTCGCGGCAGCGGGCTCGCAGCTGGGTCTCGTCGTAGACGAACAGCGGGGTGCCGTACTCCTCGGCCAGGTCGGCCAGGTCGCAGCCGCCCACGAGGAGCTGGCCGGCCGGACCCACCTCGGCCGAGTCCGGCAGCAGGCTCCAGGGCAGGACGCTCACATGGACTCCGGTGCCGAGACGCCGAGGACGTCGAGGCCGATGGCGAAGCCGATGCGTGCCGACTCCACCAGCCAGAGGCGAGCCTGGGTGAGCTCGGGCGAGACGCCCTCTCCCATCACGTAGCAGTCGTGGTAGAAGCCGTGGAAGCGGTCGGCGAGCTCGCGGACCCAGGTGGCCACCTTGTGCGGGGCTCGGTCCTCGGCGGCGAGGCGCACCACGTCGGGCAGTTCCGAGAGGCAGCGGAGGATGTCGAGCTCGCGCTCGTGGATGAGCAGGCCGAGGTCGACCTGGTCGATCGGCAGGCGCTCGACACCGCGCTCGGCGGCCACCCGGAAGATGGAGGCGATCCGGGTGTGGGCGTACTGCACGTAGTAGACGGGCGACTCCTTCGACTCGGCCCGCACCTTCTCGAGGTCGATGGTGACGGCCTGGTCGATCGAGGTGAGCAGGGACAGGAGCCGCGTGGCGTCAGGGCCGATGTCGGCCACCAGGTCATCGAGGTCGACGGCGTTGCCGAGGCGCTTGCCCATGCGACCGCTGGCCAGGGAGACCATCTGGCCGAGCCGGACCTCGATGCGGTCACCGTCGACCCCGAGGGCCTTCACGCCGGCCACGAGGCTGGCGACCTGCCCGTGGTGGTCCGCTCCCCAGATGTTGATGACCCGATCGAAGCCGCGGATGAGGAACTTGTCCCGGTGGTAGGCGATGTCGCCGGCGAGGTAGGTGTAGTCGCCGTTCGACTTGCGCAGCACCCGCCGCTCGCGAGGGTCGCCGAAGTCCCTCGACTCGAACCAGAGGGCGCCGTCCTCCTCGGTGATCAGGCCCTTGGCCCGGAGGATCTCGACCGTGTCGGCGACGGCCTCGCTCTCCTCGATGGAGGCCTGGCTGTACCACTCGTCGTAGTGGATGTGGATCGACTCCATGGTGGAGCGGATGCCATCGAGGATGCGGGCGGCGGCCCAGCGACCGGCCTCGGTGACGTCGTCGGAGCCGTCATAGGTCTTGGCCAGGTCGGCCACGTACTGACCCGGGTAGCCGTCTTCGGGCACGGGCTGGCCGTGGTGGTGGGCGAGCAGGCTGGCGCCGAGCTTGCGGATCTGTCCGCCGGTGTCGTTGACGTAGTACTCGCGGCTGACGGCATGGCCGGTGCGGGCCAGGACGCGGGCTAGGGCATCGCCGTAGCTGGCGAACCAGCCGTTGCCCACGTGGATGGGGCCGGTGGGGTTGGCCGACACGAACTCGATCTGGACGCGCTCGCCGTGGCCGAGGTCTGGACAGGCGTAGGCCGCCGTGCCGCCTTCGACCACCTCGTGGAGGACGTCGTGGAGCCAGGTGGGGGCGAGGTGGAAGTTGACGAAGCCGGGGCCGGCCAGCTCGACCCTGGTCACATGGCGGGGCGGGTTGGCGCCGAGGTGCTCGACGAGCTGGGAGGCGAGCTCGCGGGGGTTGCGCCCGGCGCGCTTGGCGGTGGCCAGGGCGGCGTTGGTGCTCCAGTCGCCGTGCTCTCGCCGACCCGGCCGCTCCAGCACCACCCGCTCGGGCAGGGGGTCGACGGCGAGGGCGTGCAGCGCGTCGCGGACGGCGGCGGCGAGGTCTTCGCGGATCACAGGAGGGTCCTTCCCGGACGTGGTGGGTGGCGCATCCTACCGGTGGGCCCCACATGGGCTCCCAACGGGATCGGGAGCGGGGATCGAGTTGGGTGGGCGGCGAGGAGGATCTAGGGTGGCGGCCCCTGCCCTCGTAGCTCAGGGGATAGAGCATCGCCCTCCGGAGGCGTGTGCGGGCGTTCGAATCGCCCCGAGGGCACCAGGGCTTCGCCGGCTCCCCTGGGGCCGGCGTTGCCGGTTCTGGGCGCGATCCGCCCGGTCGGGGTGGGTCGGTACCTCGGAACCGGCCAAGCCGGGGAGTCGGGCCCGCCATCCCCGCCCGGGCCCAGCTTCTCGGGCCCACGCCGAACCCCCGCTGGTGCCGCTTGGCGTGGATTCTGCGCAGAATCCACGCCAAGCAGGCCCGAGGCGGATGCGGGAGGAGGAGGCGAGCGGGCGAGCGGG
>CAZIVZ010000327.1:0-4353 GCA_964542495.1 uncultured Aquihabitans sp. | reverse complement strand
CCCACCTCGTCGAGGTCGATGACGTCGAGCTTCGGGTTGGCCGGCGTCTCGGCGAACACCAGCGTGGTCTTGCCCGGCCGGACCGCGGCGGCGAAGGCGCCCGGCTCGGTGCCGTCGACGAACGTGACGTCGATCCCGAAGCGCGGGCACACGGCCTGGAACAGGAGCTGGGTGGCGGCGTAGAGCTGGCGCTGGGCGACGATGTGGTCGCCCGTGGAGCACAGGCCGAGCACCACCGCCGACACCGCGCCCATGCCCGACGCGAAGGCGCGGGCCGCCTCGGCTCCCTCCAGGTCGGCGATGAGGTCCTCGAACCCGGCGACGGTGGGGTTCCCGTAGCGGCTGTAGAAGCGGTCGGCTCCCACCGACGTGGCCAGGCGACGGGCCTCGTCGACCGTCTCCGACGCGAACGTGGAGGTGGGCCACAGCACGGGCGCCAGCGACGTGCCGTCGCCCCGCCGGCCTCCGAGGATGGCCCGGGTCTCCACGTGGGTGGGCCCGGGCTCCGGGGTGGCGGCGTCGGTCATGGGAGGTCTCCCTCGAGGAACGGGACCAGGGCGGCAGCAACCTGGTCGGTGTCGATCAGGAACGCGTCGTGGCCGTGGGGGCTGTCGATCTCGTGGTAGGCGGCGCGGCCACCCGCGGCCAGGACCCCGTCGACCAGCTCGCGCTGCTGGTACTCGGGGTACAAGATGTCCGACGTGACCCCCATGGCCAGCACGGGCGCGGCGATGCGGCGCAGGGCGCTCGGCAGCCCACCGCGACCGCGGGCCAGGTCGTGCAGGTCCATCGCCTTGGTGAGCAGCAGGTAGGAGTTGGCGTCGAAGCGCCGCGACAGCTTGGTGCCGTGGTGGTCGAGGTAGCGCTCCACCTGGAACCGCTGCCACATCTCGAAGCGCCCGGCCAGCGGCTCCACCGGCTCGCGCCCGAAGCGGTCGGTGAAGACGTCGTCGCTGCGGAACGTGACCTGGGAGATCTGGCGGGCCAGGGCGAGGCCGGCATGGGGCCCCTCGCCCGGTGGCGCGTCGTAGTAGTGGCCGTCGCGCCACTTGGGGTCGAGGGCGATGGCCCGGCGCCCGGTGCTCCACCACGCGATCTGCTGGGCCGTGGCCGCCGTGCACGTGGCGATGGCCACGAGTCGACCCACGCGCTCGGGGTACATCACCCCCCACTCGAGCGCCTGCATCCCACCCATGGAGCCACCCACCACCGCGTGCCACCGAGCGATGCCGAGGGCGTCGGCCAGGCGGGCCTGGGTCCGCACGATGTCGCGGATCGACACCACCGGGAAGTGCGGCCCGTACGGCCCCAGGTGGTCGGGGTGGGGCGAGGCCGGCCCGGTGGTGCCCTGGCAGCCGCCCAGCACGTTGGCGCACACCACGAACCAGCGGTCGGTGTCGATGGGCTTGCCCGGGCCGATGGCGCTGTCCCACCACCCCGGTGTGGCGTGCCCGTCGCCCGCCGGCCCGGCGGCGTGGGCGTCGCCGGTGAGGGCGTGGCAGACGAGCACGGCGTTGTCCTTCTCGGGGGACAGCTCGCCCCACGTCTCGAAGGCCACCGTGATGTCGTGGAGCTGCCCCCCGCCCTCGAGCACGAAGGCCCGATCCACCGCCATGCGCATGAACTGGCGCTGGCCGAGGGGGTCGCCGAAGCGCCACGCCCCGGTGGCCGGCAACGTGCTGGCGTGGGGCTGGATCCACGGCGGCGGCGCGAGCAGGGACCGCTGGTCGGCCCAGTGCTCGTCGGCGTCGTCCATCGCTCCTCCTCACGGTTCGTTGCGGGGAGGACACCCTGGGCCCTGCGCCGGGCCGGGACCCGAACACTTCGTTGCCGGCGAGCCGACCACATCCCCACCCGGAGGCGGGAGGGCACCTTGGGTGTCCGTCCCAGGTTGCCGGACCCGGTCTCCCGGGCCGCTCATGATGACGGCGACAGCGTACGCCACCTGCCCGCACCCGGCGCAACGCGCGTCCGCGGACGCCGGGTGATCCGGACCGGCGAGCTTCGGCGGTTCAAGCGAGCGGTTCGAGCAGCTCGATGCGGTTGCCGAACGGGTCCTCGACGTAGAGGCGGTCGTAGCCGGCGAGCGGCTGGTCGGAGTCGACGCGATGACCAGCGGCCGCCAGAGCCTCGCCCAAGGCGGGGAGGTCGTCGACCAGGAACGCCGGGTGCGCCTTGCGAGCGGGACGGAAGTCCGGGTCGACGCCGAGGTGCACCCTCAGGTCGCCCCGCTCGAACCAGCACCCGCCACGGGTGGCGAGGTGCGGCGGCTTGGGCACCTCCGGGATGCCCAGGAGCCCCTCGTAGAACGCTCCCGCCTCGACCTCGCGCCCGGCAGGCATGGCCAGCTGCACGTGATCGAGCCGGAGGATCCCCATCCCCCGATCCTGCCCGCGCCCGGCGGGACGCGCGTCGCTAGGCCGAGATGCGGCCGTCTTCGATGTGGACGGTGCGGTCGGCGTAGTGGGTGATGCGGTCGTCGTGGGTGACGATGATGGCGGCGGTGCCCCGGGCCTTCATCTCCTCGCGGATGAGGGCCACCACCTGGTCGCCCAGGTGGCTGTCGAGGGCCGACGTCGGCTCGTCGAACAGCACGAGGTCGGGCTCGTTCATCAGCGCCCGCCCGATGGCCACCCGCTGCTTCTGGCCACCGGAGAGCTGCCCCGGCAGGTTCTGCGCCCGGTCGGCCAGGCCCAGCTCATCGAGGAGCTGGTCGGCGCGGTCCCGGGCGGCTCGACCGCGACGGGGACCGACCTCGTCGACCACCAGCAGGTTCTCGCGCGCCGTGAGGAACGGGACGAGGTTGACCGACTGGAAGACGAACCCCACGGACTCCCGGCGGAAGCCGGTCAGCTGGCGGCCCGAGTAGGCCGTGATGTCGTTGCCGGCCACCACCACCGTGCCGTCGGTGGCCGACAGCAGGCCGCCGGCGATCGAGCACAGCGTGGTCTTGCCCGAGCCCGACGGGCCCACCAGCGCCACGATCTCGTCGGAGGCCACCGTGAGGTCGGCGTGGTCGAGGGCCACCGCCTCCTCGTCGCCCACCTCGTACACCTTGCGGACGGCGCGCAGCTCCAAGGCGTTGGCAGTGCGGGTGGGTGCGTCGGTCTCGGCGGTGGTCACGGCAGGCTCCACAGGGGCGAGGGAAGTGGGGGCAGGGACATCAGGTGACACCGCCGATCGCGGCGGCAGGGTCGACGCGCAGGACGCGGCGCAGCGAGAACGCGCACCCGACCACGGCGGCAACCAGCAGCACCACCACGCTCGAGATGAGGCGCGATGGGGTGGCGACGAACGGGATGGTGCCGGCGGGGATCACGGCGTCGAGCAGGAGCGAGGCCGCCACCCCGATGGCCGACGCCACCAGCGTGACCACCACGGCCTGGAGGACCACACCAGCGAACAACGTGCCCGAACTGGCGCCCACCGCCTTGAGGACGCCGTAGAGGCCGGTGCGCTCGACGGTGAGCAGCGCGAAGAACAGGGCCACCACCACGACGGCGATGACGGCGGTGACCCCGATGATCTGGTTGAAGACGCTGCGCTGCTGCGCCACGCCGGGCAGGGCGTCGGTGGCCTCGGCGATCGTGAGGCTGGACGTGGCGCCGTCGGTGCCACGGTCGATGCGGTCGGCCACCTCGGCGACCGGGACCCCCTTGGTGGTGCGCACCACGAGCGCCTGGACCACGTCGTCGGCGAGGGTGATGTCGGGCCGGTTGGCGTCGGCCACGGTCGCCCAGGTCTCGGGCGAGCCCCAGAGCGAGCCCTGGCCGTTGAAGCGGGTGTCGGACACGAAGCCCACCACCTTGACGGGGGTCCGCGCCGGGCCGAGGGCGATGGTGGTCCCCTCCTCCACCCCCTCGGTCTGGAGGGCGTCGTCGGCGTAGACCTCTCCGGCTGGGGGCGGGGTGTCGGGCAGGCCGCCAGGTGCCAGCTCGTACCCGAAGAGCACGACCGCAAGGAGGTCCCGGGGGTCTCGACCGTCGAGGTGACCGCCGAGCTGCACGCTGTCGAGCCCACCGGTGGCCTCGACCCCATCGGTGCGCTCGACCCGCTGGCGCACCTCGGGCTCGATCCGGCTGCGCACGAGGGAGTCGCGAGACGACGAGGAGTAGACGATCAGATCCGCCTGCTGGGCCCGGAACGCGCCGGTGCTCGCCTGCACCAGTCCGTCGAGCAACCCGCCCAGGAACATCAACAAGACCGCGATCAGGGTCAGGATCACGGTGGCCACGGCGAACCGGCCTGGTCGGCGGCGCAGCTCGCGCAGCGCCAGCCTCATCGCTGCCCACCGCCGACCGTGGCCTCGATCGGGTCGATGGCCAGCACCCGTCGGGCCGCCACCAGGGCGCT
>CAZIVZ010000326.1:0-4362 GCA_964542495.1 uncultured Aquihabitans sp. | reverse complement strand
AGGTGGTGGAACGTGGCCAGGCCGAACACCACCATCGAGGCCACCCGGCGCCAGTTGTTGCCGCGGTAGGCCCCGGCGGTGAGCCAGGTGAAGCGGACCCCACGGATGCTCTCGGTGATCGGCTTGATGTCGGTGGTGCCGGCGCGCCGGGAGTAGGTGCGGGTGGCCAGGTTCAGATCGCTGGCGATCAGCCGGACCCGGTGGCCGCGGCGCTGGAGCTCGGTGGCGAAGTCGAAGTGGCGGGTGCCTCCTGGCTGGTCGGGCGGCACCGCGAACTGGTTCACCCAGTAGATCTGGAGCGACTCGGTGTCCTCGGGGCGATCGCCGGTCACGACCCGTGGCCCTCGATGGCATCGACCACTCGCTCCGCCGTGTGCCCGTCCCACAACGCCGGGCGCCGACCCCGGATCTCGCCGGCGGCGATGCGGGTCACCGCGTGCAGGATCGCCTCGGGGTCGGTGCCGACCAGCTGGTTGGTGCCTTCCGTGACGGTGATCGGTCGCTCCGTGGTGGTCCGCAGGGTGACGCACGGTACCCCGAGCACGGTGGTCTCCTCCTGCATGCCGCCCGAGTCGGTGAGCACCAGCCGGGCGCCGGCCTGGAGGGCCACCGAGTCGAGGTAGCCCACGGGCTCGATGGCGCGGATCCCCGGTCGGCCGGGCCCGAGCCGGGCCCCCACACGGGGGTGCACCGGCCACACCAGGGGCAGGTCCTCCGCCACGTGCTCGAGCACCCCGAGCAGCCGTTCGAGCGTGGCCGAGTCGTCGACGTTGCTCGGCCGGTGCAGCGTGACCAGCCCGTAGGTGCCCGGCAGGAGGCCCAGGTCGTCGAGCACGGGGCGCGCCCGCGCCCGGTCGAGGTTGGCGAGCAGGGTGTCGGCCATGATGTTCCCCACGAGGGCCACGGACCGTTCCGGGTAGCCCTCGGCGAGCAGGTTGGCCACGGCATCGGCCGACGGGGCCAGCAGCAGGTCGCTCACCCGGTCGGTGACCACCCGGTTGATCTCCTCGGGCATCGTCCAGTCCCGGCTGCGCAGGCCGGCCTCGAGGTGGGCCACCTGGGAGCCGAGCTTGGCCGCCACGAGGCTGCACGCCATGGTGGAGTTCACGTCGCCGGGCACCACCACCCACGAGGGTCGCACCGCGAGCGCCACCGCCTCGAAGGCCTCCATGATCCGGGCGGTCTGCACGGCGTGGGAGGCCGACCCCACGCCCAGGTGGTGCTCGGGCTCGCGGATCCCGAGCTCGTGGAAGAACACGTCGCTCATGGCGGGGTCGTAGTGCTGGCCGGTGTGGACGAGGATCGAGTCGAGGCCGCGCCGGTCCAGCTCCGCCTGCAGCGGCGCCACCTTCATGAAGTTGGGTCGGGCCCCCACCACCAGCGCGATCGGGCCGTGGAGGGGGGCATGCGAGCTCTGCGTCGCCGCGCCCGGTGCCACCTGTCGCCCCACCTTCCGCGTGCCGTCCTGACCGGACCAGTGTGGCATGCGTCCCCGGCAGGCCGGGGGGTGTTCAGTCCGGAGACTCGGCGGTGACCTCCACCCGGTCCTGTGGCCACTCCTTGGCCAGCTCCAACGCCTGGCGGGCCTGGGCCACGAGCTGGGCGGCGTCGAAGCCGTAGGCGGGGTAGCAGCTCACCCCGGCCCAGGTGGTGTGGTCGGGGAGCGTCTCGGACACCCGCCGGCGTAGCCGCTCGAGGCTCCACACGGCGCCGTTCTCGGGCGTGTCCTCGAGCAGCAGCAGGTAGAGGCCTTCGGGCGTGCGGGCGAGGGTGTCGGCCTCGCGGAACACCTCGACGAGCACGTCGGCCACCGGCTCGGCGGGCGCCTGGCGCGAGTCGACCGAGCCGAAGTCCACCCACACGTCGAGCACCGCGACCGACAGCGGGCGCAAGCCTCGCCGAGCTGCCGAGACCCGCTTCACCAGCGAGGCGCCGAAGAACACCTCGCTGAACAGCCCGCTCTCCTCGTCGATGATCGCGTCGGTCGTCGGGGGCACGACGCTCGCCGCCGGGGCCACCTCCCGGTCGTCGGCGCCGGTGGGGGTCGGGGCGGGGGTGGGCGTCGGGGTGGGCGCCCCGCGCGACAGCTGCTCGTCGCGCATGAGCGCGACCAGCTCCTCGCGGGCGCGGATGGCGTCGGCCTCGAAGCGGGCGGCGGCCTCGCGGGCGCCGTCGTCGAGCAGCTCCTCGGGGCCGGTCGCCTCGGTGGGGCCGAGGTCGGGCTCGCTCGCGGGTAGGTCCCGTGGGCGCTCGGCCTCACGGTGACGGGCCTGGAGCAGCAGCGCCACCGAGAGGATGGCGATCGCGGCGGCCACCAACACCAGCCACTCCTGATCCGTGAAGGCCGCCACGGCGGCCCCGACGAGCGCGAAGACCCCGAGCGCGGTGGAGGTGCGCGCCGTCGGACCGTTCATGTCTGCTCTGTCGGCCGCGGCGGGCGCTTCCAAAGGAACCACGGGCAACTGCCGGTGGTCCGTCGCCGGCACCGGTGCTCCTCGCCGAACCCGGTCAGCGGACCGGCTCGGCGTCGACCAGGTCGGCCACCTCGCCCATGATCTTGGCGATCTCGAAGTCCTTCGGTGTGTACACGGCGGCCACGCCCGCGGCCAGCAGCCGAGGTCGGTCGTCCTCGGGGATGATCCCGCCGGCGATCACGGGCGCCTCCACGCCGGCCTCGCGCAGCAGCCGGACCACCTCGGGCACCAGCTCGAGGTGGCTGCCCGACAGGATCGACAGGCCCACCACGTCGACGTCCTCGTCGCGGGCCACCGCCGCGATCTGCTCGGGGGTGAGGCGGATGCCCTGGTAGATCACCTCGAACCCGGCGTCGCGGGCGGCTACGGCGATCTGCTCGGCGCCGTTGGAGTGCCCGTCGAGCCCGGGCTTGGCCACCAGGAACCGGGGCGGACCGCCGGCGCGGCTCCGGAGGCGGTCGGCCACGGCCCGCAGCCCCTGCGAGCCGCCGCCGGCACCGGACGCGGCGGCCACGCCGGTGGGTGCCCGGTACTCGCCGAACTCCTCGCGCAGCACCGCTGCCCACTCGCCGGTGGTGCCGCCGGCGTGGGCCAGGTCGATGCTCGCCGGCATGATGTTGTCGCCCGAGCGGGCCACCCGGCGCAGCTCGTCGAGGCTGCGCTTGACGGCGTCGTCGTCCCGGTTGGAGCGCCACTCGGCCAGCTCGGCCACGGCCACCTCGGCCACCCCGGGGTCCACGCGCAGGATGTTGTCGTCGCCCTCGAGGGGCGAGGGCGCGGTCTCGGTGAACGCGTTGACGCCCACGATCTTGAGCTCACCTGACTCGATGCGGCGCATGCGCTCGGCGTGGCTGCGGACCAGTCGCCCCTTCAGCTCGTCGATGGCCTCGAAGGCGCCGCCGAGGCCCAGCACGTCGTCGAGCTCGGCCTGGGCGGCGTCGACCAGCTCGGCCGTCTTGGCGTCCACCACCTTGGAGCCCTCGAAGATGTCGTCGTACTCGAGCAGGTCCGTCTCGTACGCCAGCACCTGCTGGATCCGCAGGGCCCACTGCTGGTCCCACGGGCGGGGGAGGCCGAGGGCCTCGTTCCACGCGGGGAGCTGGAGCGAGCGGGCGCGGGCGTCCTTGGAGAGGGTGACGCCGAGCGCCTCCAGCACGATGCGCTGCACGTTGTTCTCGGGCTGGGCCTCGGTGAGCCCGAGGCTGTTGACCTGCACGCCGTAGCGGAACCGGCGCGCCTTGGGATCGGAGATGCCGTAGCGCTCCTCGCAGATGCGGTCCCACATCGTGGTGAAGGCCCGCATCTTGCAGGTCTCCTCGACGAACCGGATGCCGGCGTTCACGAAGAAGCTGATCGAGGCCACCACGTTGACCATGCGGTCCGCGGGAACCTGGCCCGAGTCGCGCACGGCGTCGAGCACGTCGATGGCCGTGGCGAGCGAGTAGGCGATCTCCTGCACCGGCGTGGCTCCGGCCTCCTGGAGGTGGTAGCTGCACACGTTCATCGGGTTCCAGTGGGGGATCCACTCCTGGCAGAACGCGAACATGTCCACGATCAGCCGGCGCGACGGCAACGGCGGGTAGATGTAGGTGCCTCGGCTCAGGTACTCCTTGACGATGTCGTTCTGGGTGGTGCCCCGGAGCTGCTGGCTCTTGACGCCCTGGCGCTCGGCGTTGGCGGTGTAGAGGCCGAGCATCCACGCGGCCACGGCGTTGATGGTCATCGACGTGTTCATCTCGCCCACGGGGATGCCGTCGAGGAGCTGCTCCATGTGGCCGAGGTGGCTCACGGGCACGCCCACCTTGCCCACCTCGCCCCGGGCCATGGGGTCGTCGCTGTCGTACCCGGTCTGGGTGGGCAGGTCGAACGCGATCGACAGCCCGGTCTG
>CAZIVZ010000325.1:0-4375 GCA_964542495.1 uncultured Aquihabitans sp. | reverse complement strand
GACTTCAACGTGCCGGGCACCGAGAGCCAGGCCGGACGAGACCTGCTCGAGGCCGCGATGCCGGGCGAGGGCAGCCGGGCCCAGGTGGTGTTCCGTGCCCCTGACGGGGCGTCGATCACCGACCCGGAGGTGGCCAGCGAGCTGACCGCGTACCTGGCCGAGGTGACCCAGCAGCCCGGGGTCACCAGTGCCGGGCCCGTGGTGCCGTCGGTGCTCGAACCGGGCATCGGGTTCGCGTTCGTCACGTACGCCGGCAGCCCGGGCGACGTGGGGCTCGAGCCCGGCGAGCGCCTGGTGGCCTCGGCCGAGGGCCTGCGTGCCCAGGGCTACACCGTGGAGTTCGGCGGCGAGATCCAGTTCGGCGAGCAGGAGATCGGTGGCAGCAGCGAGGCCATCGGCTTGGCCGTGGCCATCGTCGTCCTGCTCGTGGCGTTCGGTTCGGTGGTGGCCATGGGGTTGCCCCTCGCCACGGCCCTCATCGGCCTCGGCACCGGTCTGAGCCTGATCACCATCGCCCAGTCCGGGGTCAACGTCCCCACCGTGGCACCCACCTTGGCCACCATGATCGGCCTCGGCGTGGGCATCGACTACGCGCTGTTCATCGTCACCCGGCATCGGGAGCACCTGCACCACGGGATGACGGTGGAGGAGTCGGCCGGTCGGGCCATCGCCACCGCCGGGCAGGCCGTCGTGTTCGCGGGGATCACCGTGGTCATCGCCATCTGCGGCCTCCAGTTCGTGGGCATCCCGGGGGTGGCGCTCATGGGCTACGCCATCGCCGTCACGGTGGCGGTTTCGGTGGTGGCCGCCATCACCTTGCTGCCGGCGCTGATCGGCTTCGCCGGACATGCCATCGACAAGCTCCGGGTGCCCGGCGTGACGGTGGGCGCGTCCGGTGGCCACCACACCTACGCCTCGCGCTGGTCCCGGCACGTGTCGAACCACCCGTGGCGCTACCTGCTGGCCAGTTCTGCGCTCCTGGGCGTGCTCATCGTGCCGTTCTTCTCCATCCGCCTGGGCCAGACCGACGCCGGCAACGACCCGGAGGGCTCCACCACCCGGGCGTCCTACGACCTGCTCGCCGAGGGCTTCGGCCCGGGGTTCAACGGCCCGCTCGCCGTGGTGGTCACCGCCGGTGACGGCCAGGACGCCGACGACCTCGCCGCGGCGCTGCCCGCGCTCCTGGATGCGATCGCCGCCGACCCGGCCGTGGCCTACGTGAACCCGCAGCCGCAGATCAGCGAGTCGGGCACCACCGCGCTGCTCACCGCCTTCGCCACCAGCGCACCGCAGGACGCCGAGACGCAGGAGCTGGTGCACCGCCTCCGGCGCGACGTGCTGCCCGACGCCGTGGCCGACGCGGGGGTCGACCAGGCCCTGGTCACCGGCTCCACCGCGTTCTTCATCGACATCTCCGACAAGATCACCGGCCGCCTGCCCCTGTTCATCGGCGCCGTCCTGGCGATGTCGTTCCTGCTGCTGATGATGGTCTTCCGCTCGATCCTGGTGCCGCTCAAGGCCGCCGTCATGAACCTGTTGGGGATCGGTGCCGCCTACGGGGTGATCGTGGCCGTGTTCCAGTGGGAGTGGGGCGGCGCCTGGCTCGGCGTCGACCAGTCGCTGCCGATCATCAGCTTCCTCCCCATGTTCATGTTCGCCATCCTGTTCGGGCTGTCCATGGACTATGAGGTCTTCTTGATGTCGCGGGTGCGCGAGGAGTACCTCCGCACCGGCGACAACACCGCCAGCGTGAGCGCGGGCATCAGCCACACGGCCCGGGTGATCACCGCCGCCGCCATCATCATGGTGAGCGTGTTCGGCTCGTTCGCGTTCGGCGACGACCCGACGGTGAAGATGTTCGGCGTCGGGCTGGCCACGGCGATCCTGCTCGACGCCACGGTCATCCGCATGGTGCTGGTGCCCGCCAGCATGCGACTCCTCGGCGACCGCAACTGGTGGTTGCCCGAGTGGCTCGACCGGATCCTGCCCAACCTCGACCTCGAGGGCGAGGGCGGTCTGCCCGAACCCGAGTTCGAGCCTGGCCGCGGCCCGGGGAGCAGCGACGGGGCGCACGGTGACGCGGGGTCGGCGCTCGACCGAGACGCGGATCCCGATTCGGAGCCGGTGGGCGCCCACTGATCCCTCGCCGGGCGCTCGGTAGGGTGGGCGGGTCATGACCTCCGCGCTGATCGCCCAGGCCGTCGACCCTGAAGCGCTTCGGCGCCTCGACGCCTGCGGGACCGATCCGGGCTCGGCGTGCCGGTGGGTGGTCGACACCACCGACAACGTGGGGCTGGCCAAGGTGGCCGACTGGCTGACCGGCACGCCGCTGCAGATCCTGTGCGTGATCCTGGGGGCCTGGGTGCTCAACCGGGTGGTGCGGCGGGCCATCCGGCGCCTCGCCCAGCGCATCGAGGGATCCCACGAGCCGGGTGGCCGTCTCAGCCGCCTCCGCAACCGCACCCCGTCGATCCTGCTCACCACCGGCGAGGTCAACCTGCGGTCCGCCGCCCGGGCCCAGACCATCGCCCTGGTCCTGCGCAGCATCTGCAGCGGGATCATCTGGGGGTTCGCCTTCATCTACGTGCTGGGCGCCCTCGGGCTGAACCTCGGCCCCTTGCTGGCCACCGCCGGCGTGGCCGGCGTGGCGCTGGGCTTCGGCGCCCAGAGCCTGGTGCGCGACTTCCTCTCGGGCATCTTCCTGCTCATCGAGGACCAGTACGGCGTGGGCGACGTGGTCGACCTGGGCGAGGCGTCGGGTACCGTCGAGCAGGTCACGCTGCGCACCACCCGGTTGCGGGACCAGAACGGCACCGTGTGGCACGTGCCCAACGGCCAGGTGCTGCGCGTCGGCAACAAGTCGCAGCAGTGGGCGCGCGCGGTGCTCGACGTTGCGGTGGCGCCCAACGCCGACCTCGAGCGGGCGGCCGCCGTCATCGGTCGCGCCGCCTCCGAGGTGTGGGAGCTCCCCGAGGCCAAGCCGGACGTGCTCGACGCCCCCGAGGTGCTCGGCATCGAGTACCTCGGCCCCGACGCCGCCACCATCCGGGTGCAGGGCAAGACCCGCCCGGGCGCGCAGTGGCGGGTGAGCCGGCTGCTGCGGGTGCGCATCGCCGAAGCGCTCTCCGAAGCCGGCGTCGACCTGCCGCCGTCGAACTACATCCGGCCCGGGGTCACCCCGCCCCGCTGAGCCGGCCCGTGCTGAGCCGGCGGCACCCTCGCCCGGTGGCCAGGTGGCGCCGGCACCACGGGGTGGGCGATGCTGGCGGCATGGCTGCTGGTCACGACGCCCACGACGATCACGGACACGACGATCACGGACACGATGCCCACGGGCACGACGACCACGACGCCCACGGCTCCGGTGGCGACTTCTGGGTGGTCCCGCCGCTCGTGATCGGGATGATCGTCGGCATCGTGCTGGTGGTGGTGTTCGGCCTCGAGTCCGGCGCCGCCGCCTACCTCCACTGACCCGGCTCTGGCCCTGCCCTGGCTCCGGTCCGGTGCGTTCCGCAGGACGGCCCCGGGACCCGAGGCGCCCCCCACGGGACCAGCGACCCGACGAGGCGTGTGCAGTTGAGCCGCACCGGGGGGCTTCCGTGCACGAGCCTTGGGGCGGATGGCGACGTCGGGCACCGAGGGCGATGCGCTACTCGAGCTCCAGCTCGGATTCGGGGTCGGTGGCGGCGCCTTCCCAGGGGCAGTGCCGACAGACCTGGCTGCAGCAGTAGCCGCGCGTCGCGAGGTAGGCAGCGGTGAGCACCGCGTACCCGGAGACCGGGTCGAGGTAGGTCGACAGGCCGCTGGCCACGGCGCGGGTGTGGGCTTCGGCGATCTGGTCGGCCAGCGGGTGGTCGGGGGCCAGGCGCGACGGGTGGGGTGACGTGGACCACCCGCGGCGACGGGGCCCGCTCGGGCCCGGCTTCACGTCAGGCCGGGTGGGCGGAGCCGACGTCGGCGGCGGGCACCTCGGCCAGGACCACGTCGACCCCCGGCTCAGCTCCGGCGTACAGCTCCACCGGGACCAGCTCGGCCACCTTGCCGGCGTCGCGCACGTCGTCGACGGCCCGGGCCAGCGCCGCCAGCCGGTCGCGCGTGTCGGTGACCGTCACCGTGGACACCTCGGCGCGCATGGACACCTTGGCGTCGGACTTCGCCTTGCGGATGCGGCCCAGTACCTCGGCGGCCACCACGAGGGGGGAGGGGGCGCCGTCGGCGCCGGGCGCGTCGCCGGCCAACGCCCGCAGCTCGCCCGACACCGGCCACGGGGCGCGGTGCACGCTCGCCGACTCGAACCCGGCAAGCGCGTCGCCCGGCTCGTCCCCGGTTCGACACCAGGACCAGACCTCCTCGGTCGCGTACGGGAGGAACGGCG
>CAZIVZ010000324.1:0-4379 GCA_964542495.1 uncultured Aquihabitans sp. | reverse complement strand
CGGACCGGCGGGTCCATCCTGGGCGACAAGACCCGCATGGAGGCCCTGGCCCGCAACCCCGCGGCGTTCATCCGCCCCTCACCGTCGGGCGGCGAGCTGGGCGGCGTCGCCCGCCGCACCCGCGAGGCCATGCTGCTGTGCGAGGCGGCCGGGTTCGACGTGGTGATCATCGAGACGGTCGGCGTGGGCCAGTCCGAGCTCGCCGTGGCCGACCTCGTCGACCTGTTCGTGCTGCTCGCCTCGCCCAGCGGCGGCGACGACCTCCAGGGCATCAAGCGCGGCATCATGGAGCTGGCCGATCTGGTGGTGGTCACCAAGGCCGACGGCGAGCTGGCGAGCTCGGCCCGCCACGCCGCCGCCGACCTGCGCCGCGCCATCCACCTCCTGCGGCCCAAGCACGAGGGGCTGGAGACCGAGACCCTGCTCGTGTCCTCCCCCACCGGGACCGGGATCGCCGACGTCTGGGACCACGTCCTGGCCGCCCACCGGCACCTGGCCACCAGCGGTCAGCTCGCCGAGCTCCGAGCGGACCAGGCCCGGGCGTGGCTGTGGGACGAGCTGCGCGCCGGCCTGGTCGAGCGGTTCCGAGACGACCCCGATGTGTCGGCCGACCTCGCCGGCCTCGAGGCCGAGGTGCGCGCCGGCACCCTGGCGCCCACCGCCGCCGCGCAGGCGCTGCTCGACCGCTTCACGAGCTGACGGCCCGCGAGCGGGTCAGCGCACGGTCTTGGCCGCCACGACCCGCTCGAGGAACACCTCGGGCCCACCTTCGAGCGGCACGCCGGCCACCTTGGGCAGGATCTGGAACGAGAGCGTCTGGGCCAGGTCGGCACGGCTCCGGGGCTCGAGCGACCCGCGCCGACCGAGGAACGAACGCAGCGCCGCCACCTCCTCCACCGTCACCGCCGACACATCCCACCCGGCCATCTCGGCCACCGAGGCGTGCGAGCCGGCACCGGCACCGGCACCGGCGGCCACGGATGCCACGGCCGCCCTTGGCCGGTGCACCACCAGCGTGCCGGCGGCCAGGTCGCCCACGCGCTGGTTCCGCGTGGTGGCGAGGACGGCGATGATCCCCACCAGGTAGACGCCGGGGAGCGAATCGACCAGGCGGACGACGTTGCGGATCGTGGCGGCGAGGAAGGTGACCGGCGTCCCGTCGACCGACACCACGGAGATGCCGAGCAGCGCCTTGCCCACGGTGCGGCCTCCGGCGAACGCCTCGGCCAGGATCGGGTAGCCCAGGAAGATCAGGAACACGGCCACCGCCAGCACCGCCGGGCCCAGGTCGGCCACGGCCCCGGCGGCCGCGGTCACCGCGGCGAGCGCCACGGCCTGCAACAGCAGGTCGACGATGAACGCGGCCCCGCGCGAGCCCACGCCGGCGAGCACGAGGTCGAGGTCGATACCCTCGGCCCCGGCCACCGTCACCCGATCGTCCAGCTCCACGGCCCGGACGCTACCGGGGTCGCCCGGTCGCCATCCCCACCCCCGTCCGCCCAGGAGCCCCGGTGCCCGAGCCCCTCCCCCGGTTCGTCGAACGGCGATCAGCCCGCTGGGACGAGGTCGACGCGTTGATCGAACGATCTGGCGGGCACGCCGGTCACCTGGATCCGGGCGCCGTGCGGCAGCTGGGCCGGGGATACCGACAGCTCGCCGCGGACCTGGCGCAGGCCCGTCGGCGGTTCCCCGCCGACCCGGTCACCACCCGTTTGGAGCACCTGGCCCGCCAGGCCCGGTCCGTGCTCTACGGCAACGTCAGACAGCGCGGATCGGTGCTCCACTTCGCGACCACGGGGTACTGGCGCCGGGTCCGTGAGCGGCCCCGGTTCCTGCTCATCGCAGGCGTGGCGCTGTTCGTCCCGGCGCTGGTGCTCGGCGCCTGGACCAACCTCGACCCGACCGGCGCCCGCCAGGTCGCCCAGATCTCGCCGGTCACCGCAGACCTCGCCGACGGAGGCGGTCGGGACCCCGACACCGAGCGCGAGACCGACGCCACGGTCAACGTCAACCTGTCGGCGCAGATCTTCACCAACAACGCCCGTGTCGCGCTGGTGGCCTACGCCGGCGGGCTGTCGGGAGGGGTGCTGACCCTCGTCAGCCTGGCGTTCAACGGCCTGGTGGTGGGACTCGCCGCCGGGCTGGCCACGCTCAGCGGGAACGGAGGATCGTTCTGGCGCCTCGTCGTCCCCCACGGCGTGCTGGAGCTGTCGCTCATCGTCGCGGCGGGAGCGGCCGGCCTGCGCACCGGCTGGGCCCTGGTCCACCCCGGCCATCGGACCCGGGTGGAGGCGCTGGCGGTCGACGGTCGGGCTGGGGTCGAGATCGCCCTGGGGTCGGCGGCGCTCCTGGTGCCGTGCGGCCTGGTGGAGGGGTTCGTCACCCCACGGGGGCTGTCTCTGCCCGCGTCGCTGGCGGTCGGGCTCGGCCTCGGAGCCGTGTACTGGGCGCTGGTCTGGTGGCGAGGTGCGCCCGAGGTCCGCTGAACCTCACGCGCGAGTTCGACAAGAACGCGGCTCCCACACACCACATTCGCTGAGGGGTGGGGTTGTGGGGCGGGATCAGAGGCGGGCGATGGACTTGAGGCGGAGGTAGGCGGCCACGCAGGAGGAGGCGAGGCCGTCGACGGGAGCGTCGACCACGACGGCACCGGCCGAGGTCAGGCGGGCGCGGACCTGGTCCCGCTCGGCCAGGAGGTCGGCGGCGACCGAGGCGGCCAGCCCGGCACGACGTGTGGCGGGGGGCGTGGTGACGAGGGCGACCAGGTCGGGATCGACCACGCCGGCCACCACCACGGCGTGGCGACGGGCCAGCACGGGCAGGGCGTCGAGCAGGGGTGCCGATGCCGCCCCGTCGAGCACGTCGGTGAACACCACCACGAGCGAGCGCTTGGCCGACGCCACCTGGGTGAAGGCGGCGTCGTAGTCGCTGTCGACGACGCGCGGCTCGAGGTCATCGAGCAGGCGGACCAGTCCGGCGGCGCTGGCCCGGCGGGGTCGCACCACCTGGCGCACGGCGTCGTCGAACACCACGACACCCACCCGGTCGCCCACCGCGTCGGCCACCGCGGCCACGGCGGCCAGCGCGTCGAGCGTGGCGTCGAGACGGGTGCGGTCGCCCACGGGCGCCGACAGCAGCCGGCCGGCGTCGACCAGGCACCAGAGGTCTCGCTCGGTGTCCTCGCGGTACTGGTTGACCATGGGCCGGCCGGCCCGCTCGGTGGCGAGCCAGTTCATCCGCCGGATGTCGTCGTCGGGCGTGTAGTCGCGGATCGACTCGAAGTCGGTGCCCAGCCCGAGCGGCCCGCGCCGCAGGCCCGGATCGCGGAAGGTGCCCTTGCGGACGGCGGCGGCCAGGCGCCGGGCCCCGGGGAGGTCGGCGTGGGCGACGAGGTCGGTGGGCGTCCCGTGGCGGTGGACCACGCGCACCAGGCCGAGGGGGCCGACGGTGCGGGTGAACACCGGGGCCAGCTCGTGGCGGCCGCGTCGGGTGGCGGTGGCGGTGGCGTCGAGGCCGCCGACGGCCTGCGCCGGCTCGACGCGGAGATCGGCGGTCTGGGGCTGACGCACCTCGACCCGGGTGAGCGGGGCCGGTTCGACGGTGACGCGCAGCGGGACGGCCACGCCCCGCACCAGATCCGCCACCACCTCGCGGTGCACCGTGGGGGCGCGCCGGAGCGTCCACGCCTCGCCGGCGGCCACCGCCGCCACCAGCACCACCAGCGCCGCCGCGACCCACCCGGGGAGCCACAGGGCACCCACGGCGACGAGGCAGAGCAGCACCACGGTGCGACCGGTCGGGGCGGGGAGGCTGCTCACGGCGGGACGGGCCCGGGCTCAGCGAGGCACGGGGGTGGCCGCGATGGCGTTGGCCACCACGGCGTCGGCGGTGAGGCGGTCGAGCTCGGCCTCGGGGCGCAGCACCAGGCGGTGACGCAGCACCGACGGAGCCACCCGGATGACGTCGTCGGGGATCACGAAGTGGCGGCCCCACAGGCGGGCCGAGGCCTTGGCCGCCACCAGGAGGTGCACGCCCGCCCGTGGGCTGGCGCCCACCTCCACGCTCGGCAGGGCGCGGGTCTGGCGCACGAGGGCGGTAACGTAGTTCGCCACCTCCTCGGTGACCGCGGTGACGTCGACCTCGGCGCGGGCCGCGGCCACGTCGTGCGCCCCGAGCACCGGGCGGACGTCGTCGGAGCCGGTGGGCACCAGGCCGCGCCGCCCGAGCCCGAGCAGAGCGCGCTCCTGGGCCTCGGTCGGGTAGCCGACCAGGATCTTCACGAGGAAGCGGTCGAGCTGGGCCTCCGGCAGCGGGTAGGTGCCCTCGTACTCGATGGGGTTGTGGGTGGCGACCACGAGGAACGGGTCGGGGAGGCGGTG
>CAZIVZ010000323.1:0-4395 GCA_964542495.1 uncultured Aquihabitans sp. | reverse complement strand
CGAGTACGGCGGCTACGGCGAGGGCGGCGAGGGCGAGTACATCGGCATGGTCGTGGCCACCGAGGAGCTGTCGCGCGGCTCGCTGGGTGCGGGCGGCTCGCTCATCACCCGGCCCGAGATCCTCGCCCGGGCGCTCATCGCCGGCGGAACCGAGGAGCAGAAGCACGAGTGGCTGCCCAAGCTGGCCACCGCCGAGATCATGAACGCCGTGGCCGTCACCGAGCCCGACTACGGGTCCGACGTGGCCGGCGTGAAGGTCACCGCCACCCCCACCGAGGGCGGCTGGCTCATCAACGGCGTGAAGACGTGGTGCACCTTCGGCGCCCGGGCCGACGTGCTCCTCCTGCTGGCCCGCACCGACCCCGACCGCTCCATCGGCCACCGCGGCCTGTCGATGTTCATCGTCCCCAAGGAGCGCGGCGACGGCCACGGCTTCGAGCTGGTGCAGCCGGCCGAGGGCGGCGCACCCGGCGGCGGGAAGATGGAGGGCCGCCCGATCGACACCATCGGCTACCGCGGCATGCACTCCTACGAGGTCGCCCTCGAGGACTGGTTCGTGCCCGCCGAGAACCTCATCGGGCTCGAGGGCGGCCAGGGCCGCGGCTTCTACTACCAGATGGCCGGGTTCGAGAACGGCCGGCTCCAGACCGCCGCTCGCGCCATCGGCGTGATGCAGGCGGCCTACGAGAAGGCCCGCCAGTACGCCGAGGACCGCACCGTCTTCGGGTCGCCCATCGGCGAGTACCAGCTCACCCAGGCCAAGCTCGGCCGCATGGCGGTGATCATCCAGTCGAGCCGCCAGTTCGCCTACGTGGTGTCGCGGCTCATGGCCAAGGGCGAGGGCGCCGCCGAGGCCTCGATGATCAAGGCCTACGTGTGCAAGGCGGCCGAGTGGGTCACCCGCGAGGCCATGCAGATCCACGGCGGCATGGGCTACGCCGAGGAGTACGACGTGAGCCGCTACTTCGTCGACGCTCGCGTCCTGTCGATCTTCGAGGGTGCCGACGAGACCCTGTGCCTCAAGGTCATCGCCCGCAAGCTGGTGGCCGACGCCCAGGCCTGACGCCGGGCTCGGATCAGTGCAGCGTCCACCGGTCGCGGGCGCCGTCGCGCAGGGTGGCCACCCGACGTGAGGCCTCCTCGGCCCAGGTGGGGCCCTGGTGGCGCACGCCCACGGCCCAGGCCGTGACCCACAGCTCGTAGACCGACACGAACGTGGCGAACCCGCTCCAATGCCGCGGGTCGGCGCCGAACCCGCCCAGGAACGCTTCGAGCGCGGCCTCGTCGGCGCCGTAGCGCGCCACCGCCACCACGGCGGGCGCGGCGTCGTAGCTCGACGGGCCGGCGCCGGCGAGCTCGAGGTCGGTGAGCAGCACGCCCCCGGGGGCCGGGATCACGTTGCCGGCGTGGAGGTCGCCGTGGACGACGGCGCGGCCGAGCGGATCGGCCACCGCCGCGTCGGCCCAGGGGCCGGCCAGCGCCGCCGCGCGTGTTCGCACGAAGGCGGCCTCGGCGTCGTCGTCGGGCAGGTGGGCGACGGCACCGAGGACAGCCTCGATGGGGTCGAACACCGGCACGGTCAGCACCACGTCGGCCGTGAGCTCGCGGAGGCTGCGGGCCAGTCGACCCAGTTCTGCGGGGCCGACGACGCCGTCGCCCTCGACCCAGCGCCAGGCGGTGATGACCGAGCCGCCGTCGTGGAGGGGCTGGAGGGACGGCTCCACGAGATCGGTGACCGCCACCCCGGCCTGGGCGAGGGCGAGGGCGAGGTGGACCTCACGCTCGGCCACGGCGGCGTCGGACGCGGGGCGCACCCGCACCAGCACGTCGCCCCGGCGCAGCAGGAGCGCGGCGCCGTCACGCACGATCTCGATCGCGTCGGCTCCGGGTGCGTCGCCATCACCGGCCAGCCGTTCCAGGGCGTCGACCCCCGCGATCCACCGCCGATCGGCCCCGTCAACCACGACCCGACCCTACCGACCCAACCCCCGTGCAATGTGGTGTGCCCAGTCGACGTTCCTGCAGGATTCGCGCGTGAGGTTCACCGCCCGGCCGGACCGGCTCCGGACGCGCCCTGCCGGGGCCACCACGAACCTCACGCGCGAAATCGACCGGAACGTCGCTCCCGCACACCACATTCGCAAGGGGTTGGCGCCCGCCCGCTACGGGTTGGCGCGGGCTTCGCTGGCGCGGGCGGCTTCGGTGAAGACGCCCTTGGCCATGAGGCTGGTCTCGGACTCGGCGCGGGCGAGGTAGAGCTGGGCGCGGAGGCGCCAGACGCCGGGGTCGTCGGTGGCCTGGGCCGCCAGCTCGATGAGCTGGCCGGCCAGGCGGTGGTCGCCGGCCTCGGACAGCTCCTGGGCGCGGCGGGCCAGCACGTCGGTGCCGCCGGCGAGCGAGGCCAGCTCGACGGCGAGCGCACCGGCGGCCGGGGGCTTCAGGTGGGCGGGGTCGCCGTCCCACCAGCCGCCGTAGAGGCGCCACACGTTGCGCACCACGAACTCGGGCTCGTCGTAGATCGGGCGCAGCCAGGGTCGGCGCACCAGGTCGTCGGCCACCCGCACCGAGTGGACGATCTCGTCGAGGGTGGCGCCGCCGTTCATGGCGCTAACCACGTCGGCCACGAGCATCTCCAGGGCGGTGGCCAGGTCGCCCAGGACGGTGGCCACGCGCTCGCGGCCGGCCACGGCCAGGCCGTGGGCGGGCAGGAGCATCTCGGGCTCGTAGGCGAGCATGGCCCGCAGCGCTGCAGCCCACTCCCCCGGGTAGCGCTGCACCTTCTGCGGGTTGCCGGCGTTGGGGAACACCCATGCCACGAAGTCGCCCACCGCCACCGCCTTGTGCGACGGGATCCACGCCCACGTGTGGTCGTCGGTCTCGCCCCGGGCGTGGTGGAGCTCCAGATCGAGGCCGCCCACCGAGAGGTCGAGGCGGTCCCGGAAGGTGTCGGTGCACTCGGCGGTGTCGTCGGGGAGGAAGTGCACGACTCGGCCGTCCCGGGACCGGGAGCCGCCGAAGCCCGGCCCGAACTGGCGGGCGTTGATCGCCAGGTTCCAACCGTCGGTGTAGCGGTAGCGGTCGAAGCGGGCGGGCACGTTCTCATGGCCGATCACCCGCGGGGCGGCGTGGCCTCGGGCGGCACCGTCGGCGAGCAGGGCGCCGCTCCCGCCGACGTGGTCGACGTGGCCGTGGGTGTACACGAGCGAGTGGACGGGATCGTCGGCCCAGGCCCGCAGCGACGCGGTGATCCCCCGGCCGGTGAACACGCTCGAGGCGTCGAAGAGCACCAGGCCCTCGTCGGTGCGAAGCGCCACCACGTTGGAGAACGACTCCACGAAGGCCAAGCCGTCGTCGAGCACGGAGAGCTCGTTGGTGACGCGGTTGGTGGGCCCCTCGGGAGCACCCGGCGGCGGCCCGCCCGGCGTCGACCACGCGTCGACGATGGCCGAGGAGAGGTCGAGCAGTTCCGAAGCGGTCCCCATGACCGCCAGCATGCCCCAGGGGCGGTGCTCAGGCGGGAGGCAGGCCCTGCTGCTCGTCGAGCATGCCGGCCATGACCATGCGGATGAACTCGTCGGCCTCGTCGGTCATGCCGCCGGCCACGCCGCCGTAGATGGCCCCCGACGCCGCCGGCTCGTGGCCCTTCTCCTTGGCGTAGGCCACCGCCTCGGCCAGGTCGGCGGCGAACGCCTCCACCACGCCGGGCTGGGTCTGGGGCCGGGTGACCGCCATGTGCAAGCCGTTGGGGTACTGCTGGCCGTTGAAGCGCCAGCCCTTGGGCCGCATGTGGTCGTTGACGTGGTACACGTCGAACTCGTCGCTGGTGAAGCTGAACAGGAACGACGGGTTGCCCACCAGCTTCAGCTCGGGGTGGGAGCGCACGGCCTCCTGCATGGCCATCGACGTGGCGAAGATCTTCTCGGCGTAGCCGCGGTAGCCCTCCCGCCCGAGCTGCACCATCGCGGCCCACGTGGCGGCGAGCAGGCCGCCCGAGCGCGAGCCGTCCATGCCGGGCGAGCAGTACTTGCCGCCGGACCACTCGGTGAGGAAGAAGTACTGCGAGTTGCGCCACTTCTTGTCCCGGAACAGCACGGTGGAGGTGCCCTTGAAGGCATAGCCGTACTTGTGGGTGTCGGCCGAGATGCTGGTGACGCCGGGCAGGCGGAAGTCGAAGACCGGGATGTCGTAGCCGAGCTCCTGGCCGAAGGGGAGGATGAACCCGCCGAGGCAGCCGTCGACGTGCAGCGGCAGGCCGGTCTCCACCGCCAGGTCCGACAGCGACTCCATGGGGTCGACCGTGCCGTAGCCGTAGTTGCAGGCCGAGCCCATGAACCCGATGGTCTGGTCGTCGATCAGCGCGCGCACGTCGGCCACGTCGACCTGACCGGTGGCCAG
>CAZIVZ010000322.1:0-4418 GCA_964542495.1 uncultured Aquihabitans sp. | reverse complement strand
CCGGAGAGCGAGTCGGCGTGGAAGTGGGTGTCGACCACCAGCTCGATCGTGAGCCCGTCCGCGGCGGCGGCGTCGAGGATCTCGTCGACGTCTCGCCGTGGGTCGACGGCGATGGCACGGCCGGTGGTGGCGTCGCCCACCAGGTAGCTGGCCTGCGAAAGGCAGCCGAGGTACAGCTGGCGGATCGCCACGTGCTCGGGCAGGCCCGCCACGCGCGTGCCGCCCGAGGTGTCGGACCGGCTGGACCGGATTGGTGCGGGGGTGGCCATGGCAGGCAGCTCCTGTTCGGTCGGGCGACTTCGGGTGGCCGTGCCAGTATACCCCTGGGGGTATGCTGAGGCAACGTCCGCTAGCGGGTGGCTCCGTGCTCCCAGGGTTCTCCTCGGGCGGCGAGCAGCGCCACCGCGCTGGCCGTGGCCGGGCCGAAGGTGCGGTTCTTGCGCCCTCGGCGCAGTCGGACCTCCTCGAGCTCGGCCTTGTCGAACCTGCAGGCGCCGCGCTGGGGGTCGAGGCCGTGCAGCCGGGCGGCGTTGCCGCCGAAGATCTTGGCCTTCACCTCATCGGTGAGCGCCGGGTAGCCGTGGGTCTCCTGGAGCTCCTCGGAGATCTGGAAGGCGCGGAAGGACTCGATCTGGTCCTGGGGTGACCCGTACCAGATCGAATCGGTGCCCCACAGGATGTTGTCCTCGCCAACGTGCACCAGCAGCTTGCCCAGCACGTGGGCGGCCTGGGTGGGTCGGCTCATGAGGAACCGCCAGGTGGAGCCGAGCTCGGCGTGGACGTTCTCGCCCGGGCCGATGCCCGAGCGGCGCATCGAGCGGATCAACCGGTCCACACCGAAGTCGTTCGACTCGGCGTAGGGCCCCTCGTCGGGACCGACGTCGAAGCCAGAGTGGTACACGACGAGGTCGAGGTCGCGGCGGGCGGCGGCGGCCGGGCCCACGTCCACCGGATCGGAGAACCGGCCGGCGTCCGGGCCGGTCCCGCCGATGGCGGTGAAGCCCTTGTGCACGGCCACCCGGGGGATGCCGAGCTCGACGGCTCGGGCCAGGAAGGCCTCGCCGCACTGCGGCGCGGTCGGGTCGTGGTCGTCGAGGAACCAGCCCGGTCCGCCGGCGTGGCAGTAGGCCTTCCACGCGGTGATGGGGAACTCGGCGGCCACCCGGGCCATCGACTCGCGCAGCTGGGGAACCGGTGCCGCCGACGGGTTGGTCTGGGCCTGCATGAACACCCGGCCGTCACCGCAGAGCTCCTCGCCGATGCGGATCGTCTCGGCCATCACCTCGGGGCTCAGCAGGTCGCCGGGGAAGGGGATGGCCGACAGCACGATGGCGCTGGTGTCGCTCTCGAGGAACATCAGGTCGAGGAACGCGGGCCGGCGGTAGCAGTCGAGCGGGTCGTCCTCGCCGCAGTCGCTCTGGGGGAACGCCGGTGCGAGCGAGGCCGGGAGGCCCGTCGGGAACTCGATCAGGTGGGTCTGCACGTCGAAGATCAGCTCGTCGCCGCCGATGGCCTCGGCGGCGGCGTCGGGCTCGGTGGTGGACTCCGGCGGGATGTCGTAGGTGCCGCCCGGCCTGCTGCCGTCGCTGCTCGCCTCCTCCTTGGAGCAGGCGGAGAGCACGGCAAGCATGGTGGCCGAGCCGCACGCCGACAGCAGGAACTGGCGCCGGCTCACGCCCGTGCGCCGGGCGTTGGCGTCGAGCGCGGCGAGGCTTCGACGGGTGGCCTCGCGGACCAGGGCCGTGGGCGGAGGCGGCACGAACTCGCCGTTGGACACCGGGTGCCACTTGATCGGCAAGCCCGGGTCGTCGTCCCCTCGACGTGACCCCATCGGCAGACACGCTACGACCCCTCGTCGTTCAGCGGCGGGCGAGGGTGTAGCGGACCACCTGGTCGAAGCCGATGCGCCCGTGCTCGTCGCGGGTGGCCTCGAGGTGCTCGGTGGCCCGGGCCCGCACGGCGGGCCGTTCCTCCTCGGGCACCAGCAACCACATGCGGCGCTGGCCGACCGACCACGACCACCGGTGCCACTGGTCGGCGTCGTCGAAGCGCACCGCGATGGTCCGTGAGGTCGTGCCCACGTCGGTGAACCCGGCGCCCGCCAGCAGCCGCTCCGTGCCGGCGTCGGAGCCGAACGGACTGTCGGCGGCCATGTTCCGTGGGTCGGGAAGGTCGGCGGGTACGTAGGGGGCGAAGACCGAGTCGACGGCGCTCCAGGCCTCGGAGTGGGTGCCGAAGGTCGAGACGCCCACGCGCCCACCGGGGACGAGCAGGTCCCGCCACGCCGCCAGGGCCGCGGTCGGGTCGGGCAGGAAGAACAGCACGAGCGAGGAGGCGACGAGGTCGAGCGATGTCGAGGGGAGGTCGGGGGCCATGGCGTCGCCGTGGCGCACGTCCACGGTGACGCGGCCGGGGTCGAGGGCCGACGCGGCCACGTCGGTCGCGGTGGCGGCCACCATCCGGGGCGCGAGGTCGATCGCGGTGACGGTGCCCCCGGGCGACACCGCCTCGGCCAGGCGGAACAGCACCGCACCTCGCCCGCAGCCCACGTCCAGCGCCCGCTCGCCAGGTGCCGGCTCGAGCGCATCGACGAGGCCCTGGGCGACCGGCCCGAAGAAGTCGACGCCCACGTTGTCGTAGGTGTCGGCCACCGCGTCGAACGCCTGGGCCACGGGATCGGACCGGTCGTGCACGACCCCAGGATCGCATGTCGTGGGGACGATTTGTGCCGATGTCTGAATCACGAAGTAGGGTTCGCAGTATGGATCGGGTGAAGCGCCTGCTCGAAGCGAACGAGGGCTATGCCGCCGCTCGGGCCAAGATCACGTCCTCCCAGCCGAGTCGCCACCTGGCCGTGGTCACCTGCATGGATGCCCGGATCGACGTGTTCGCGGCGCTGGGGCTCCACCTCGGCGAGGCCCACGTGCTGCGCAACGCCGGTGGCCGGGTGACCGACGACGTCCTGCGCAGCCTGGCGCTGTCCTGCCACCTGCTCGGCGTCGACAGCGTGGTGGTGATGCAGCACACCAGCTGCGGCCTCAAGGGCGTCACCGACGAGCAGCTCCGCAGCGTGACCGGCCGCGACCTCGGCTTCTTCCCGATCGACGACCACGCCGCGGCCCTGCACGAGGACCTCGACCTCCTGGTCTCGACTCCGTACCTCTCACCCGTGCAGCTGTTCGTCGGCCTCGTGTTCGACGTGGAGACCGGGGTCATCGAAGAGGTGGCGCGGCGCACCCGAGACCGTGGCGAGGTCCCAGCCACCGGCTGATCAGCGCTCGGCGGTTTGCAGGCCCAGCGCGGCCAGGAGGTCGGCGACGCGGTGGTGGGCCTCGAGTGGATGGCGCAGCGGCAGATCGGGGTGCACCTGGTAGTGGTTGCGCCGTCCCTCGCGGGTGCGGGTGAGGTACCCGTCGGACTCCAGGTCGGCGATGATCGCCTGCACGGCCCGTTCCGTGATGCCCACCCGGGCGGCGATGTCGCGGCCGCGCAGGTCGCCGTCGGCGCTGATGCACACCAGCACGTGGGCGTGGTTCGTGAGGAACGTCCACCGGGGCTTCTGGTGGTCGACCACGGCACACCCCTCCGGCACTCGGTGGACAGAACTACGAAGTGGGTATCGTAACCTCGGCTTCGCCCCGGCCGCGGTGCCGCACCACCGCCTTGCGGAGCTCCTCGACCCAGAGCACCGTCGACGCGACCGAGATCGACAGCACCCAGTCCCACGCCGTGAAGTCGGCGGTCTCGAAGAGGCGCTGCACCGGATCGAGGTGCACGGCGGCCGCCTGGAGGGCCACCACGGCGGCGAGGGCGATCCACAGCGCCCGGTTGCGCAGCGAGTCGCGGTGCAGCGCGCTGGCCACGTCGTCGCGGGCGTTGAGGGCGTTGAAGACCTGGAACAGCACGAAGGTGGTGAACGCGAGGGCCAGGGCGTGACGCTCGGTCCGGTCGCCCGCGGTCGCCACCGCCAGCACGCCGAGGGTGCCGGCGGCCATGACCAGGCCGGTGGCGGCGAGGACGCCCAGGCGGCGGGTCGACAAGATGCGCGCCCGCGGGTCCCTCGGCGACTGCGACATCACCGAGCGCCCGGGCGGGTCGATGCCGAGGGCCATGGCGGGCGGCCCGTCCATGATCAGGTTCACCCACAGGATCTGCAGGGCGGTGAACGGCACCGGCAACCCGAGCAGGGGGGCGCCGAGCAAGGTGAGGACGGCGCCGATGTTGGTCGACAGCTGGAACCGCACGAACTTCACGATGTTGGCGTAGATGGTGCGTCCCTGCTCCACGGCACCCACGATCGTGGCGAAGTCGTCGTCGGTGAGCACCATGTCGGCGGCCTCCTTGGAGACCTCGGTGCCCGTGATCCCCATGGCCACGCCGATGTCGGCGGCCTTCAGCGCCGGGGCGTCGTTGACGCC
>CAZIVZ010000321.1:0-4424 GCA_964542495.1 uncultured Aquihabitans sp. | reverse complement strand
CCGCCGCCCTCATCGGCCACGTCCGCCGCGTCGTCATCAACTCCGCCGGCACCGTGATCGACCTCGGACGAAGATCCCGCGTCTTCACCGGACCCGCCCAACTCGCCGTCCGGCTCTCCTCCATCGAGTGCTACTGGCCCGGATGCCACGTCCCCGTCAGCCAGTGCCAGATCGACCACCTCAAACCCTGGACGACCCCCCACCAGGGCAGAACCTCCCCCGGAAACGGGGGACCCGCCTGCGGGCGCCACAACCGGTTCAAGCACCGACACGGCTACACCGCCTGGCGAGACCCCACCGGCCTGGCACACCCTCAGACCCGACGGCACCGAACTCGAATAGACCGCCACGCCCGGGGACGGCACCACGGCCCGGGTGATCAGAGGACGATCGAGCCATACATCTCGCCGAGCGGGTCGGCGATCAGCTCGATGCGCTCGCCGTCGGGGCCCGGGAAGTAGAGCGACGTCCCGTCGACGTGGGCGTAGGCGATGCCCCGCTCGTCGAGCTTGGCCTTGAGGTGGGCCCAACGCTCGGGCTCCACCGAGATGGCCAGGTGGGCCAGGCCGCCCAGCACCTCGGCGTAGGGCCCGAGGTCGAGGCCCGGCATGTCGAAGAAGGCGAGGGCGTTGCCGTTGCCGATGTCGAAGAAGAAGTGGGTGGAGCCCTGGTAGTCGCGGTTCTCGAACAGCTCGGTGAGCGGGAGCTCGAGCAGCCCCTGGTAGAAGTCGATCGTGGCGGCGACGTCGGAGCAGAACAGGGCCACGTGGTGCACGCCCCGGGTCGACGACGGCGGGCGCTCGGGCTTGGGGCGCAGGTGGCGCCGCCGCAGCTCCTCCCACTCCGCCTCGCGATCGATCCCGGCACCGTGCCGGGTTGGCGTGGCGTCCTGATCGGTCATCGTCGGGAGGTTAGGTCGGCGCCCCGTCGGGTGCCGCGTACGCTGCTGCGCCATGCTCGACCCCAAGACCCCGGTGCTGATCGGTGCCGGAACGGCGACCCAGCGATCCGACGACCCCCTCGCCGGCACCGATGCCATGGGCCTGATGCGCCAGGCGCTCGATGCCGCGGTCGACGACGCCGGCGGGTCGGCCCGGGCCCTGCTGGACCGGGTGGACGAGATCGTGGTCCCCGAGGGGATCTGGCACCCGCGCGACCCGGGGCGGTTGGTGCTCGACGGGCGGTCGCCGGGCGCCCGCAGCGTCCTCGGCGCCATCGGCGTGCTCCAGCAGACCCTCTTCACCCGGGCCGCCACCGCCATCCGTGACGGCGCGGCCGACGTGGTCGTGGTGGCGGGCGGCGAGGCCAAGTGGCGCTCGCTGCGGGGCCAGATCATCGGGGTCGCCGCGCCCGAAGCCCCCTTCGACGGCCACCAGCCCGATGTGCGCCTGGGGCCGGCCAGCGACATCCTCGACCACCTCGAGATCCACCGCGGCCTGGCGTCGCCGACGCACCAGTACGCGGTGATGGAGTCGGCCCTGCGCCACGCGGCCGGCCGGTCGCCCGCCGACCACGCCCGCCTCGTGGCCTCGCTGGTGTCGACCATGAGCCAGGTGGCCGCAGCCAACCCCGACGCGTGGAACCGCCAGGCGGTGACCGTCGACGAGGTGCTGGCGGCGCCTCTGGTGACCGAGCCGTACACCAAGCCGGCCTGCTCGCAGTGGAACGTGGACCAGGCGGCGGCGTTCGTGCTCTGCTCGGCGGCCACCGCCGAGGCCGCGGGGGTGGCTCGGGACCGCTGGGTCTTCCCGGTCGCCGGTGCCGAATCGAACCTGATGGTGCCGCTGACCCAGCGGGCCCAGATGCACCGCTCACCTGCCGCCGTCGAGGTTGGACGGGCGTTGGCGGAGGCGGCCGGTCGCCCCCTCCAGGAGCTCGAGCTGCTCGAGATCTACAGCTGCTTCCCCTCGGCGGTGCAGATGCAGGCCGACGCGTTCGAGATCGACCTCGACGCTGATCGTCCGTTCACGGTCACCGGCGGGATGCACTTCGCCGGCGGGCCGCTCAACTCGTTCACCCTCCAGGCGCTGGCCCGCCTCGTGGGCATGCTGCGGCGCGATCCCCAGGCCACCGCGCTGCTCAGCTCGGTGAGCGGCCTGGTGACCAAGGTGGGTGGCGGGCTCTGGTCGGCCACACCGCCCGATGCCGGGTTCCGAGACGTCGACGTGACGTCTGCCGCCACGGCCACCACCGAGACCGTTGCGGTCGACCCGGCCGCCACCGGGGCGGCCGCCGTCGCCGGCTACACGGTCGTCCACGCCGGCGGTGCGCCGGTGGAGGCGGTGGTGGTGGGCGATACGGCCTCGGGTGCGCGGGCCGTGGCTACCACGAAGGACCCGGGGCTGGTGGCGGCCCTGCGCGAGGGGGAGTGGTGCGGCCGCTCGGTGCGCGTCCAGGGTGCGGCGCTGGTGGGCCTCGACGGCTGATCGACCCGGGCGGTCGGTGCCGCCCGCTCAGGCCCGGGTGGGGGAGCGACCGTGCTCGGCGAAGCGGGCTTCGAGGTCGACGAGGTCGGCCGCGGTGAACGGCTGGTAGGCCGGGCTCGGGCCGGGACGCCACCACACGGGGTCGTCGGTGTACCAGCGCTCGCGCTGGACGCGGCGCCGGTCGATCTTGTTGGTGGCGCCCACCGGCAGGGGACCGATGCGCACGTAGCGCGGCGCCCACTTCGTGCCGAGGTCGGCCTGGTCAGCGAGGAAAGCGGCGAACGCGGCCGGGTCGAACGCGGCGCCGGGGGCCAGCTCGAGGACGGCCATCACCTGGTCGTCGGCGGTGCGCTCGTCAGGCACCGCGAACACGGCGGCGGCGGCGACCGGTTCGAACCGGCCGAGGATCCGCTCGATGGGCGCGGTGGCGAAGTTCTCCGAGTCCACCCGCAGCCAGTCGCCCTGTCGACCGGCGAAGTAGAAGTGGCCTTCGGCATCGACGTAGCCGAGGTCGCCGGTCCAGAACCAGCCATTGCGGGAGCGCTCAGCATCGGCCTCGGGGTTGGCGTAGTAGCCCTCGAAGCGATCGAGCACGTTGCGCCCGACGATCTCCCCGATGGCCTCGTCGGCGTTGGTCATGCGGCCTTGCTCGTCGACGTGTGCGGGTGGGCACGGCTCGCCGGTCTCGGGGTGGACCACGGCCGCGTCGATGCCGTCCTGGGGCTTCCCGAGCGCGTCGCGGGGCATGCCGGGCACCGGCACGAAGATCACCGCGTTCTCGCTGGACCCGTAGCCGCCGACGCACGTGATCCCGAACCGGTGGCGGAACGCGCGGACGTCGGCCGGCGACGACTCGGGGGCCAGGGCGAACGTCACCGAGTGGTCTTGGTCGTCGGGGCGCTCGGGCGTGGCCAGCACGTAGCCGACGGCCCGGCCGACGCTGGTGAAGAAGGTGGCGTGGTAGCGCCGCAGGTCGTCGACGAAGTGCGAAGCCGAGAAGCGCTCGCGCAGGGCGATGGTGGCGCCGGTGGCCAGCGCCGGGAAGACGATGGCGTTGAGGGCGTTGCCGTGGAACAGCGGCATGGCGCAGTAGAGGACGTCCTCGGGCCCGAACCAGGACGCGCCCTCGGCCATCCGGGTTGCTCGACCGTGCGACATGACCACCGCCTTGGGAGCGCTGGTGGACCCCGAGGTGAAGATGAGCAGCAGGCGGTCGTCGGGGCCGACCTCCGCGGCGGGGGGCGGGGCCGCCGCCGGGTCCGGCTCGCAGGCGGCCAGGGCCTGCTGCCACCGTTCGCCGGCCACGTCGAACACGGCGGTCACCCCGAGGTCGAGCCCGTCGAGCAGCGGTGCGCAGGCGGCGTCGGTGAGGACCACGGCGCAGTCGGTGTGGAGGATGTCGCGGCGGAGCTCCTCGCCGCGCCGCGTGGTGTTCAGGCCGACGGCGGTGATGCCGCGCCCGGCCGCGCCGAGGAGGGCGAACAGGTACTCGGGGGTGTTCTCCAGGAGCAGGCCCACGTGGCGAACGCCGGAACCGGAACCCGACCCGACCGCGTGGTCGATGGCGGCATCGAGGGCGGCGCCGTAGCGCTCGCTCTCGGCCACCGCCTCCGCCCAGGTCCACGCGCGGTCGTGGAGCACGATCCCCGGGGTGAGGTCGTGGCGCCGCCGTGCCAGCAGGTCGACGATGGTCCGGGCCGGGGGGTGTGGGAGGTCGTCGTGTTCCATGGCGCGCGGTGCCTCGTCAGTCGAGCAGGGAGAACCCGAGGCGACCGGCCTTGGCCAGCTCGTAGCAGAGGGTGTCGTAGGGCTCGACGATGCCGTAGGCCACCTCACCGTCGAGCTCGAACCGGGCGTGGTGCTGGTCGAGCCCGCAGATCCGGGACCGGACCGCCGGGTCGTTGGTGTCGTAGGTCTCGCCCGACACCACCCCGTCGCCCACCGCCATGCCGTGCCACAGGTCGCCGTCGGGCGTGCCGCCGTTGGGGCCGCCGTACA
>CAZIVZ010000320.1:0-4439 GCA_964542495.1 uncultured Aquihabitans sp. | reverse complement strand
CCCCCCCCCCCCCCCCCCCCCCCCCCCCCCCCCCCCCCCCCCCCCCCCCCCCCCACACACACACCCGGTGGGCCGGCCCGCACTCGGGCCGGCCCACCGGCGCGGCCGGGGTCAGCTCGCGGGGAGCTTCGACCAGCCGGCGAGCAGCCGAGCCAGGGTGCGCACGCCGAAGCCGGTGCCGCCCTTGCCCACCTCGTCGTACGCCGCCGACGCGTCGGCCGGGCCGGCGATGTCGAGGTGGGCCCAGGGCACGTCGGCCACGAACTCCTTCAGGAACAGCCCGGCGGTGAGCGTGCCACCCCACTGGGTGGTGCCCATGTTGCGGAGGTCGGCGATGTCGCTGTCGATCGTCTTGCGCAGGTGCTCCGACAACGGCAGCGGCCACACCAGCTCGCCGGCCGATGCCGCCGCGTCGAGGATCCGCTCGCGCAGCGCGTCGTGGTTGCCCATCAGCCCCGCGGTGCGGTCGCCCAGCGCCACCAGGCACGCACCGGTGAGCGTGGCCAGGTCGATGATGGCGTCGGCGCCGCCCTCGACGGCCATGGTGAGGGCATCGGCCAGGATCAGCCGGCCCTCGGCGTCGGTGTTGACCACCTCGACGGTGGTTCCGCTGCGGGTGCGCAGCACGTCGCCAGGCCGGGTGGCGTCGGGGCCGAGCATGTTGTCGGTCATCGGGATGTAGGCGGTGACCTCGAGCCTGGGGGCCACGAGTGGCACCAGGGTCATGGCGGCCACCACCGCCGCCGCGCCACCCATGTCGTTCTTCATGCCGTACATCGAGGTGCCGGGCTTGATGGAGAGGCCGCCGGAGTCGAAGGTGAGGCCCTTGCCCACGAGTGCCACCTTGGCGCGGGGCCGACCCTCGGGTCGGTGGGTGAGCGTGACGAAGCGAGGTTCCTGGTAGGAGCCGCGGGCCACGCCGAGCAGGCCACCCATGTTGGCCTCGCGAATGGCGTCGAGCTCGAGCACCTCCGCCTCGAGCCCGAACTCCTGGGCCAGCTCCACGGCGTGGTCGGCGAACACCGACGGGGTGAGGTCACCGCCAGGCGTGTTCACGAGGTCTCGGGCCAGGCCCACGGCGGTGGCGACGGCGAGGCCACGGCTCACGGCGTCGGTGACGCGCTTGCCGCCCCTGCCCACCACGGTGGCCGCTTCGAGGGCAGTTCCGGGGGCGGGGTCCTTGTAGTCGGCGAAGCCGTAGGCGCCCAGGGCCAGGCCCTCGGCCAGGGCCTCGGCCGCGGCAGCCCGGTCGGTCCCGTCGAGGTCGCTCAGGGCGTCGACCGCCACCGACCGGCCCTTGACGGCGGCCTTGGAGACGGCGGCGCCGACCTTGCGGTACTGGGCGGGGTCGGCCTCGTCTCCCAGCCCCACCAGCAGGCGCAGGCCGGCGTCGGTGGTGGCGAGCAGCGTCTGGGCGACCTTGCCCTCGAATCCGGCGATGGTGGCCACGTGGGCGTCGAGGCCGGGGGCGTCGTCGTCGAAGCGGCCGGCGCGCACGCCCACCGCCACGAGGTCGACCTCGACACCGTCGGTGAGGGCGGCGACGTGGTCGACGGAGATCGGGATCGGCATGGGTGCGCTCCTTGCGGGGTGGGACGGTGGTGATCGAGAGACGAGGTGAGCTCAGGCGTCGCGGGTGGCGAGGGAGTGCCCCTCCTGCCAGCGGGCGAGGGTCCAGACGAGGTCGGAGAGGCGGTTGAGGTAGGGCACGACCTGCGAGCCGGGGGCGGCGGCGCGCAGCGACACCCGCTCGGCGCGACGGATCACCGTGCGGGCGACGTCGAGCTGCGCCGAGACCAGCGACTCCCCCGGCACCACGAACTCGGTGGGGGGCGCGAACCGCCCGGAGATGTCGTCGATCCTCTGCTCCAGCGCGTGGACCATGGCGACGGTGACCCGGCTGGTGCCGTCGACCAGCTTGTGGGCGTTGTCGGCGTCGGTGGCCAGTTCGGCCATGAGCACCCACAGGTCCCGCTCGAGGGCCACCAGCACCACGTCGAGCTCATCGCCGCGCCCGCACGAGGCACGTGCCACGCCGAGGGCGGCCTGGGCCTCGTCGACGGTGCCGTAGGCCTCCGGTGCCGCCGAGTCCTTGGGCACCCGACCTCCGCCGTAGAGGCCCGTGGTGCCGTCGTCGCCCTTGCGCGTGTAGATCTTCATCCGCGGCCGAGCCTACCGATGCCGCCGAATCCCCGGCGCCGACCACCCTGCACCACCTTTACCTTGCGCTCACCTGGCCCTGATCAGCGGGTTCGTACGGTCACGCGACCTGCCCCCCACCTTGGAGCCACCATGCCCGGCGCGTCCGTGTTCGCCCTCGAGCTGAAGACCATCTCGGGGATCCCGCTGCACCCCCTGATCGTTCACCTGCCCGTCGTGCTGGTGCCGCTGGCCATGATCGGCGCCGTGGTGGCACTGGTGCGGCCACCGTGGCGCAGCTGGTCGCTGCCCGTGGTGGCCGTGCTGGCCGCCGGATCGCTCGTGGGCGTGCAGCTGGCGATCATGTCCGGCGAGGGGCTCGAGGAGCTCAGCGACGAGAAGGAGGCGCTCATCGAGCGCCACGCCCAGCTCGCCGAGCAGGCCCGCCCGATGGTGTTGGCGTTCTTCTTGGTGGCCGCGGCCGCCGCCGTGGCGTGGTGGCTGGTGCAGCGAGGCGCGGCCGAGGCAGCCGACGACACCGCCCGGCACCGGGCATCCACCGCCACCCGCCTGCTCGTGCCGCTGTGCGCGCTGAGCGTGCTCACCGGCGTGCTGGCCACGACGTGGGTGTACCGAACCGGTCACACCGGTGCGGAGAGCGTCTGGAAGGGCGAGGGCGAGAAGGGCGAGAAGGGCGAGGGCGGCGAGCGAGGCGAGGTGCGGCCGGGCGACGACGACCAGCCCGCGATCCCCGCCGAGTCGGGCGACGGCGACGACGACGGCGATTGACCGACCGACCAGACCGGCGCTCCGAGGCCCGACGGACTACGGGTTGTCCGCACCTCGCCCGGTAGCGTGGCGGCGTGTCTGCATCCTTCCTCGACCTTGTCGCACAGCGTGTCGTCGTCTACGACGGGGCCACCGGCACCTGGCTGCAAACCCAGGACCTGACCCTCGACGACTACGGCGGCGAGGCGCTCGAGGGCTGCACCGACTACCTCGGCATCACCCGCCCCGACGTCATCGCCGCGCTGCACACCGCCTACTTCGAGGTGGGCGCCGACGTTGTGGAGACCAACACCTTCGGCGCGTTCGGCGTGCCGCTCGGCGAGTACGGGATGGCCGAGCGCTCCCACGAGATCGCCAAGGCCAACGCCCTCATCGCCCGCGAGGTGGCCGACGGCTTCTCCACGCCGGACCGCAAGCGCTACGTGGCCGGCTCGCTCGGCCCCGGCACCAAGTCGCCGAGCCTCGCCCAGATCCGCTTCACCGAGCTGCGCGACCACTACCAGGTGGCCTCCGAGGCCCTCCTCGAGGGCGGGATCGACCTCTTCATCCTCGAGACCCACTTCGACCTGCTAGCGGTGAAGGCGTCGGTCATCGCAGCGCGTCGGGCCATGGCCAAGGTCGGCCGCCAGGTCCCCATCCAGTGCCAGGTCACCATGGAGCTCACCGGGCGCATGCTCGTGGGCACCGAGATCGGCGCCGCCCTCGCCGCCATCGACCCGCTCGGGGTGGACATCATCGGCCTCAACTGCGCCACCGGTCCCAACGAGATGGGCGAGCACATCCGGCACCTGTCCCAGCACTCGCGGGTGCCGATCTCGGTGCTCCCCAACGCCGGCCTGCCCTCGGTGGTCGACGGGAAGATGCACTACGACCTCACACCCGAGCAGATGGAGGCGCACCAGCGCCGCTTCGTGGAGGAGCTCGGCGTCCAGGTCATCGGCGGCTGCTGTGGCACCACGCCCGAGTTCATCGAGCGCCTGGCGACCATGGCCCCGAGCCTCACCCCGGCGGCGCGCACACCCCAGCACGAGCCGTCGGTCGCGTCGATCTACTCGCCGGTGAGCCTGAGCCAGGACCTCTCGTTCCTGATGATCGGCGAGCGCACCAACGCCGTGGGATCCAAGAAGTTCCGCGACGCCATGCTCGCTGCCGACTACGACACCTGCCTGGCCATGGCCACCGAGCAGGTCAAGGACGGCGCCCACGTGCTCGACGTGTGCGTGGACTACGTGGGCCGGGACGGCACCGGCGACATGGACGAGATCGCCAGCCGCTTCGCCACCCAGGCCAACGCACCCCTGGTGCTGGACTCCACCGAGCCCCAGGTGCTCGAGGCCGGGCTCCAGTGGGTGGGCGGTCGCCCCATCCTCAACTCCGCCAACCTCGAGGACGGCTACGCCGAGGGCTCCCGCCTCGACCGGGTCTTCAAGCTGGCCAAGGAGTACGGCGCGGCAGTCATCTGCCTGCTCATCGACGAGGAGGGTCAGGCCCGAGACGTGGAGTGGAAGATG
>CAZIVZ010000319.1:0-4450 GCA_964542495.1 uncultured Aquihabitans sp. | reverse complement strand
GCCGACTTCGTGGTGCCGGTGGGCCTGTCGTTCTTCTCGTTCCAGGCCATCAGCTACCTCGTCGACGTGTACCGCGAGGACGTGGAGCCGAGCCGCTCGTTCGTCGACGTGGCCACCTACCTCGCGTTCTTCCCGCACCTGCTGGCCGGCCCCATCGTGCGGGCCCGCAAGCTCATCCCGGCGTTCCACGCCACGCCGCGCACGCCGAACCCCGTGCAGTGGTCCGAGGCCACCGAGCTCGTCCTCGTGGGCGTGTTCAAGAAGGTGGCCCTGGCCGACCCGCTGTTCGGCCTCAACATCGCCATCCTGCGCGCCCCGTCCGACGCGGGCACGGCGAACGTGGCCCTCGCCCTGGTCACCGTGCTGCTCGCCGGCTACTTCGACGTGACCGGCTACATCGACATCGCCCGCGGCTCGGCCAAGCTCCTCGGCATCGACATGCAGCGCAACTCGCTGCTGCCGCTCACGGCGTCCACCGGGTACGCCGACTTCTGGCGGCGCTGGCAGCTCACGATCATGATGTGGTTCCGCGACTACGTCTACGGCCCGCTGCGGGGCGACGGCCGCTCGAACGCCCGAGACACGGTCGCCCTCTTCGCCACCTTCTTCGTGCTCGGCATCTGGCACGGGCTCACCAGCGGCTGGGTGGCATGGGGCATCGCCTCGGGCGTCATCATCGTCGTGGAGCGCAACCTCCGGACCCGCCGGGCCGCGCAGCGCCGCGCCCAGATCCGCGAGGCGCGCCGCCAGCGCAGGCGGTCGATGTTGCCCGCCGATCCCTCGCCCCATCGCAGCCTCGCCGTGGCCCTCGGCCTGGTGCTGCTCACCTTCCCGCTGGTGACCGCCACCTCGCTCGGGGGCAGCCTCGACCTGTACCTGGCGCTCGTGGTCCCCTCGGGCGGGCCGGCCAACTGGGACCTGGTGGCCGGCATCGTGGTGGGCATCGCCAGCCTGCTGGTACTCGACCGGCGCGAGAAGCGCCGGGAACAGAAGGCCGGGCGGCCGGACCCGGTGAACCTCGCCCGGGCCGCGGCGTTCGGGTTCATGGTCCTGGCCGTGGTGGTCTACTCGGGGCCGGAGCCCCAGACCTTCGTGTACTTCCACTTCTGACGTGGGCGCCCACCGGCGCCCCGAGCACGGCCACACCTGAGCCCCTCGGGCCCTAGCGGATAGGTCGACCGTCGTCGCTGCGAGGTTGTGTGGACCTCGGCTGGCGCCTCGGTTCACCCATGCCGTGCTTGCTGGGTCGGCTCGCCTATCGGCTCGCCTCCTTCGGCCGCAACCACAGCGGTGCCCACGCCTCACCCACGCGTGGGGTGCGACCCACCTTCTCGTCGAGCTTGTAGCGGAGCACGGCCACCGGTGCCTCCACCAGCAGCGACGTGACCAGGGCCAGGGCGAAGCTGATCACGAGCGTGCCGCCCATGAGCACCCACAGCCCCTCGCCGTAGCGCTCGTCGAGCTGGTGGAGCACCACCGGATGCCACAGGTAGGTGCCGTAGGTGAGCGACGCCACCATCCGCAGCGGCAGGCTCCCGAGGACGGCGCTCAGCAGCGACGGCCGCCCGAAGCAGATCGTGACGAACAACGCGATCGTGCCGAACAGCAGCAGCAGTGCGTTCAGGAGGAGGCCGCTGCGCGCCACCTCCTCCACCGAGGTCTCGGTGCCCGGCTTGTAGGCCAGGTAGGCGCCGGCCTGCCAGAAGGCGAGGAAGATGCCCAGGCACAGCCACCACTTGTCGGCCAGCCAGGCGATCGGCACGAACCGCCGGCGCCGCTGCCACTGCTCCACCTCGAAGGTGGCGAGCAGCATGCCGATGGGCAGGGCGAGCAGGGTGAGCACCTCGGGGGCCCGAGCCGCCAGCGCCGACGCCGTGTAGAGGCCCATGACCCCGCCGATGCAGAGCACCTGCACCTGGAAGCCCGTGTAGCCCCGCAGCCACCCGCGGCCCAGCCGCCGGGTCCACGACGCGAACAGCGGCATCACCACGTAGAAGGGCAGCTCGATGGCCAGCGTCCACGTGGCGAACCCGAGGCCGCCGTCCACCAGCACCGACGGGTCCGGCACCGGGATCAGGAAGATCACCTGGAACCAGTCGACCACGGTGTGCACCTCGCCGGGGCCGATCACCACGCACTTCACCGCCAGCACCGCCCAGTAGAGCGGGAAGATGCGCATGAACCGGCGGAGGCTGAAGATCCAGGCGAAGTGCTTGCCGCCCTCACCGGAGGCGGCTGCCTGCCGGGCTGCCCGGGGGCGCATCTGCTGGGCCACCAGCGGCCGGTAGATCAAGAACCCGGAGGTGACGAAGAACGTGAGCAGGAACGTCACCACGAGGAGGCCGCCCTGGGCGATCAGGCGGGGTGACGCCGGGTGGAGGGATCCGGCGTGGCCCAAGATGATCGCCACCGCCGCACAGCACCGGAGGCCGTCGAGGGCGCCCACGTACCGGAGGGGGCGCACGGCTGGCGCGGTGGCGGGTGACGGGCCGGGAGCGGGGCCGGAGGACAAGGTGGTCTCGCCGTCCGCGGTCGACATACGGGCCGGGACCCTATCGCCGCCGGCCGAACTAGGGTCCATCCCTTCATCCGACGGGTCGAGGTCGAGGAGGCTTCCAGGAGATGGCGGCACCCACCGGGGCCCGGCGCCCCCGAGCCGCGACCACCCGGGACCGCCGCACCGATCCCCCCGATCGCCACGTCGATCGTCACGTCCGCAGCCTTCCCGGCTGGCGGCGCTGGCTGGTCACGGGCACCATCGCCGGCTTCGCCGTCCTCCCCGCGCTCGCCGCGCTCGGCGCCTGGCGCGCCGGGTGGCACCCCACCGGTGACGTCGCCATCATCGGTCTGCGGGCACGCGACGCCTGGACCCTCCACCCCCCGCTGGTAGGCCAGCCGACCACGGGGTCGAGCTACGCCGGCGTGTCGTCGTTCCACCCCGGTCCGGCCGAGTACTGGCTGCTCGGGCCCTGGGTGCGGCTGTTCGGGCCGGTGCTGGGCCTGCTGCTCGGCGTGGCCGCCGTCAACGGAGCCGCCCTGGCCGCGATCATGTGGACGGCGTTCCGGCGCGGTGGCCCGGTGCTCCTCGGGCTCGTGGCCGTCGGCGTGGCCGCCCTGGTGCACTCGATCGGTGCCGGCACCCTCTACGACCCGTTCAACTCCGAGATCGCCACCTACGCCCTGCTGCTCACCGTGCTGGCGGCCTGGTCGGTGGCGGCCGGAGACCGGCCACTCCTGCCCCTGCTGGCGGCGTCGGCCAGCCTCGCCGCGCAGACCCACGTGTCGGGTGCCGTGGCCGTGGCACCGGTGGTGGGCCTCACCGTCGGCGTCCTGGTGGTGCAGGCCCGAGCCGGTCGCTGGTCGCCCGGCCGGGAGCAGCGCGTGATGGGAGCCACCGCGGCGGTGGTGACCGCGGCCTGGCTGCCCGTGCTCGTCCGGGAGCTCACCGGTCCGAGCAACCTCTCGGCCCTGTGGCGCACCTCGCAGGCATCGCACCCGGAGATCGGCTACTCGTTCGCGCTCGAGCGCCTGTTCGGCTCGCTGGCCCTGCCGCCACTGTTCGTGTGGACCCCACCAGACCTCGTGTTCGTGGGCACGTCCGGCACCGCCGGGCTCCTGGTGGCGGCCCTGGTGGCCGGGGGCACCGCCGCCCTGGTGCTGGTGCTGCGGGCCGAGCCCCGCGGGCGCGGCACCGGGTTCCTGGCCGTGGCGGTGGGGGCGGTGGCGCTGGCGTCGGTCTGGACCACGGCGTCGGCTCCGCCCTTCAGCGCCATCCGCAGCGACGTCACCCGGGCCACGTGGGTGGTGAGCCTGCTCGTGTGGCTCACGGCGGCATGGGCGGCCTGGCAGCTGTTGGGCGCGCCACGTCGACGTCGCGCCGCGCCCGCGGTGCTGCCCGTGGCGGCCGGGATCGCGGTGGTGCTGGCCGTGACCGCCCTGGCCACCACCCACCTCGAGGACCAGCGCGACGGCAAGGTGATGGCCGCCGTCGACCTCGTCAGCCGCCGCACCATCGAGGGCCTGCCCGACGGCACCTACCTGGTCACGCTCGACGGCGAGACCGCGGTGTTCACCGTGGGCCCGGCCGTGGCCCTCCGGCTCGAGGACGCCGGCCGGACCGTCCTGTTCGGCCGCGGCCCCTTCGGCGAGGCCTACGGCGACCACCGCACCCCAGCCGACCCGTCGCCCGACGGCACCCTGCGCATCACCACCGCGCCCAGGCCGCAGCCCCGACCCGATGAGCGGCTGGTGGCCGAGGCTCCGCTGCCGGCGCCCAGCACCGACTCCATCTACGTGTTCCTGACGACGTGACCGCCCTCACCGACGTCTCGTCCCGACTCGCCCTGCGGATCGCCGCCCCCCTCCTGGTGGCGCTGCTGGTGGCGGGCTGGCTGCTGTGGGCGCGCGCCGACCCGGCCCGCCAGGGCGGCTACTGCCCCAACGTCCCCCC
>CAZIVZ010000318.1:0-4452 GCA_964542495.1 uncultured Aquihabitans sp. | reverse complement strand
CTCTTCGCCGGCGGCATCCACGACGCCCGCTCGGCGGCCATGGCCGCGGCCGCCGCCGCCACCCTGGTCGAGCGCGGCGCCGAGGTCGGCGTGCTGATGGGCACCGCCTACCTGTTCACCGAGGAGGCGGTGTCGGCCGGTGCCATCCAGCCGGCGTTCCAGGACGTGGCCGTGGGCTGCCACACCACCGTGCTGCTGGAGACGGCCCCCGGGCACGCCACCCGCTGCGTCGAGACCGACTTCGTGCGGGCCTTCACCGCCCGCAAGGCCGAGCTCGAGCTGGCGGGCATCGACCCCAAGGCCCGCTGGGCGGAGCTGGAGACCCTCAACCTCGGACGGCTTCGCATCGCCTCGAAGGGTCTCACGCGAGACCACTCGGGCCTGGTGACGGTGGACCAGGACCACCAGCGCCGCGAGGGCATGTACATGATCGGCGAGGTGGCCACCCTCCGCCACGACGTCATCACCATCGCCGCCCTGCACGCCGAGGTCTCCAAGGGGTCGGCGGCGCTGGCCGCGGCTCCGTCCGCGCCGCTTCAGGTCCGCGAGCCGGACCGGGCCGATCCGCTCGACATCGCCATCGTGGGCATGGACGCGTTCCTGCCTGGCGCGGTGGGGGCCGAGGAGTTCTGGGCGGAGGTGGTGGCCGGCACCGATGCCGTCACCGAGGTGCTGCCCGAGCGGTGGGACACCGCGCTCTACTACGACGCCGACGCCTTCACGAAGGACGCCGGCCGGCGCACCCCGTCCAAGTGGGGCGGCTTCCTGCGCCGGATCGGGTTCGATCCGCTGCGCTACGGCATCCCGCCGTCGTCGCTGGCCGCCATCGAGCCGGTGCAGCTGCTGAGCCTCGAGGTGGCGGCCCGAGCCCTGGCCGACGCCGGCTACGCCACCCGCGAGTTCGACCGCGAGCGGGCCTCGGTGGTCTTCGGTGCCGAGTCGGGCAACGAGCTCGCCGGCGCCTACGGCATCCGGGCCTTCCTGCCGCAGCTCTTCGGCGAGGTGCCGCCGGCGCTCGAGGACTGGCTCCCGTCGCTCACCGAGGACTCGTTCCCGGGCGTGCTGAGCAACGTGATCGCCGGACGCATCGCCAACCGGCTCGATCTCGGCGGCGTCAACTACACCGTCGACGCCGCCTGCGCCTCGTCGCTCGCCGCCCTCGACGCCGCGTGCAAGGAGCTGCGCAGCGGGAGCTCCGACCTGGTGCTGGCCGGCGGCGCCGATCTCCACAACGGCCTCAACGACTACCTGCTCTTCGCGTCGGTGCACGCGCTGTCGCCCACGGGTCGCTGCCGCACCTTCGACGCGTCGGCCGACGGCATCGCCCTCGGTGAGGGGATCGCCTGCGTGGTGCTCAAGCGGCGCGTCGACGCCGAGCGAGACGGCGACCGCATCTACGCCATCGTCGATGCCGTGGCCGGGTCGAGCGACGGTCGCCACCTCGGGCTGACCGCACCCCGGAAGGAAGGCCAGCAGCGTGCCGTGCACCGGGCGCTCACCCGCTCGGGCATCGCCGCATCCTCCATCGGGCTGGTGGAGGCGCACGGCACCGGCACCGTGGTGGGTGACCGCACCGAGATGGCCACCCTCACCGAGGTGTTCGCCGAGGAGGGCGTGACGCCCGGCGCGGTGGTGCTGGGGTCGGTGAAGTCGCAGATCGGCCACACCAAGTGCGCCGCGGGCCTGGCCGGGCTGATCAAGGTGGCCAAGGCCGTCCACCACGGGGTCCTGCCGCCCACCATCAACCTGGTGGAGCCCAACCCGTACTACGACGCGAGCACCAGCCCGTTCCGGTTCCTGGACCGGGCCCGCCCGTGGGCCGACGAGACCCGTCGGGCCGGGGTGAGCGCCTTCGGCTTCGGCGGCACGAACTTCCACGCCGTGGTGTCGTCCTACGACGCCGGTGACCGGCCCGCCCACGGGGTGGTGCGATGGCCCGCCGAGCTGTTCGTGGTCCGCGGCGCCGACGCCGCCGAGGCCACCCGCACGCTCGACCAGCTGGCGGCCACGGTGGCTGCCGTCGTGGACAGCGATCCCGACGGCCAGCGCCACGCCCTGCGGGACGTGGCGTTCACCGTGTGCCGGGCCGGCACCGGGCCGGTGCAGGCCGCGATCGTGGCCGACTCGTTCGCGGACCTGCTGGCCAAGCTCGACCAGGCGCGCCACGGCACCGCCGATGCCCGCAACGGGGTGTTCCTGGCCACCGAGGCCGCCGACCTGGCCCCGGCCGACCAGCCCGATCGCACGGTGCCGGTGGTGGGCTTCCTCTACCCGGGGCAGGGCAGCCAGCGCCCGAACATGCTGGCCGAGCTGTTCGTCACCTTCGGCGGGCTCGACGACCTGCTGCGCCTCGGTGCGCGTTGGACCGACCGCCTCTTCCCGCCGGCCGCCTTCACCCGCGAGGCCCGCGCCGCGCAGCAGGAGGCGGTGACGGCCACCGACGTGGCCCAGCCCACGCTCGGCATCGCGTCGCTCGCCCTCACCCGCGTGCTCGGTCGTCTGGGCGTGCGGCCCGACGTGGCCGGCGGCCACAGCTACGGGGAGCTGGCCGCGCTGGCCGCCGCCGGCTCGTTCGACGACGCCACCCTGCTCGAGCTGTCCGCGGCGCGCGGCGAGGCCATCCTCGAAGCGGTGGCCAGCTCGGGTGGCGATCCGGGCACCATGGCCGCGGTGGCGCTCACCCGGGCCGAGGTGGAGGAGCGGCTGGGTGCGTGGCCCCAGCTCGTGGTGGCCAACCACAACGGCCCTCGCCAGGTGGTGGTGTCGGGGCCCACGGCCGACGTGGAGGCCGCGGTGGCGGCCCTCGAGGCCGACGGCGTCAAGGCCAAGCTGCTGCCGGTGGCCTGCGCGTTCCACAGCCCGCTGGTGGGCCGGGCCGGCGAGCTGCTCGCCGAGCACCTGGCCTCGGCGCGGGTGGCGGCTCCCACCTTCCCGGTGTGGTCCAACGTGACCGCCGAGCCCTACCCCGAGGGTGACGTCGGCGCGGTGGCCACGCTGCTGTCCGAGCAGGTCACCGCCGGGGTGCGCTTCGTGGAGCAGGTGGAGGCCATGTACGCCGCCGGCGTGCGGGTGTTCGTGGAGGCCGGCCCCGGCCGGGTGCTCACCCAGCAGGTGGCCGCCATCCTCGGCGACCGTCCCCACGCCATGGTGGCGTGCGACGTCGCCGGCGAGCACGGCGTGCGCCGCCTGCTCCTGGCGTTGGCCGAGCTCGCCGTCCTGGGCGTGGCCGTCGACCCCGCCGCGCTGTTCGAGGGCCGGGCCGCCCCGCTCGACCTCCACGCCCTACCCGTGTCCGCCCCCGGCTGGCTGATCGACGGCGCGCTCGTGCGCACCGCCGACGGTCGCCCGCTTCCCAACAGCCTGCAGCCGTCCGATGTGCTGCCGGCCCTCGACCTCGGAGGTCTCTCGATGGCACCGGCAACCGACGACGCCGGGGGCGTCGTCCTCGAGTACCTGCGCAGCGTCCGCCAGATCGTCGCGGCCGAGCGAGACGTGATGTTGCGCTACCTCGGCTCGGCTGTGCCCACCAGCGCGGCGTTCGACGACTACGCCGGGGTGATCGAGGGCGCGGCCCAGCCGGCGGTGGCCGCCGCCTCGGTGGCCGCGACCGCCATCGCCGCCCCGGCCGCCGAGGTCGTGGCGGGGGGCGAGCCCGAACCCGCCGAGCGTCCGGCGCTCTCGGGTGCCGACCTCCTGCGGGAGGTGCAGGCGATCGTGTCGGAGCGCACCGGCTACCCGGTGGAGATGCTCGACCCCGACCTGGACCTCGAGGCCGACCTCAGCATCGACTCCATCAAGCGGATCGAGATCGTGGGCGAGCTGGCCGAGCGCATCGGGCTGGCCGGGCTCGACGAGTCGGCGGTCGACGAGGAGCTGGTGGAGGAGCTGGCCCAGCACAAGTCGCTGCGCGCCATCGTCGAGTGGATCGAGGCCATGGCCTCGGGCGCGGAGCCGTCGCCGGCCACCGCCGAGGCCACCGCCGCCGCCCACGCCGCCCACGAGCCCGAACACGCCCACCTGCCGCTGCCGGTGGTGGCCCAGCGCTTCGGCGTCACCACCGTGCCGCTCGGCCCGGCGGTGCCGCTCGGCGACCTCCACGGCGCCACGGTGGCGGTGGTGGCCGGCGGTGAAGCGGTCACCGGCGCGGTGGTGACCGCTCTCGAGGCACGCGGGACGCGCGTCGCCACGCTCGCCGCCGTGCCCACCTCGCCCGAGCGCCAGGAGGTCCTGGCCGGGGTCGACGTGGTGGTCGATCTGTCCACCACCGTGGCCGGGGCCGGCGACGCCCGCTCGGTGTTCGCCGACCTCCAGCCCGCCCTGCTCGGGCGGTCCCGCCGGGCGCTGGCGGTGACCATCCCGGTCCACGCCGATGGCACCCCCACCGGGGTGCCCGGCCTCATGCGGGCCCTGCCCCGCGAGCGCCACGCCGCGCTGGTGCGGTCGGTCGCCCTG
>CAZIVZ010000317.1:0-4475 GCA_964542495.1 uncultured Aquihabitans sp. | reverse complement strand
CCGCATCGTGTCCGACATCGTCGACGCCTACGAGCGAGACGGCGCCACCCGGAGCCGGGGGTGATCCGCCCAACGCCGCCCGTGAGCGGCCGCACGCGGCGCCGGGCCGAGGAGGGCGACCTCGAGGTCTTCGTGGCCGACGAGCAGGTCGACCGGGTGATGGATCTTCCGCGCTGGGAGGCGCTGGCGCGCGAGGTGCTCGGCGCCGAGGGGGTGTCGGGCGAGGCCGAGCTGGCGCTGATGTTCGTCGACGAGGCCACCATCGCCGAGCTCAACGGCACGTTCATGGGGCAGACCGGTCCGACCGACGTGCTGGCGTTCCCGATCGACGCGTCCGACGACGTCGGCACGGGCCGTTCGCCCGACGGCTCCACCACCGGACCCGACCGGGAGCCACCCGACGACGTGCCCATGCTCCTCGGCGACGTGGTGATCTGCCCGGCTGTGGCGGCGCGCAACGCGCCGGCCCACGCCGGCACCTTCGACGATGAGATCGCCCTGCTGGTGGTGCACGGCATCCTCCACGTCCTCGGGATGGACCATGCCACCCCCGAGGAGACCGAGGTCATGCAGGCCAGGGAGCGGGACCTGCTCGGCCGGTTCCACCGGAGCACGTCGTGAACCACGTCGACCACGTCGATCCCGACGAGCCCAGCAGTCCCACCGCTCCGGCCCGTGTGGTCGGGGCGGGTCCGGGTTCGCCGGGCCACCGAGCCGGAGGTAGGTCATGAGCGGCGCCACGGTGCTGGCCACGGAGCTCGGCACCACCGAGATCTGGCTCCTGGTGGCCATCACGTTGCTGATGCTCTTCGCCATGCTCACCGCCGTGGCCGAGACCGCCATAGTTCGGATCTCGCGGTCCAAGGCGACCGGCCTGGCCGAGGAGGGTCGCCCGGGCGCCAAGGCGCTCCTCGCGCTGGTGCAGGCCCCCGAGCGGTGGATCAACGCCCTGCTGCTGGTGATCCTCATCTGCCAGATCGTGCAGGCCACCCTCACCGGCGTGGTGTCCGGTCGGTTGTTCGGTGGGCTCGGGGTGGCCATCGCCACGTTCGTCAACGTGGTGGTCACCTTCGTGCTGGCCGAGGCTGCCCCCAAGACCTGGGCGCTGCAGAACACCGAGAAGGCGGCGCTGGCGTCGTCGCGCCCGGTGAAGATCCTGGTCGACTTCGGCCCGCTGCGCCTGGTGTCGCGCGCGCTCATCGGGCTCACCAACGTGATCCTGCCGGGCAAGGGCATCAAGGAGGGGCCGTTCATCTCCGAGGAGGAGCTGCTGGCCCTGGCCGCGGAGGCCGCCGAGGCGCAGGTGATCGAGCCCGACGAGCGCCGGCTCATCCAGTCGGTCATCGAGTTCGGCGACACCGTGGTGCGCGAGGTCATGGTGCCCCGGCCCGACATGATCACCGTGATGTCCGACTTCCGCGTGGCCGACGTGATGGAGGTCGTCCTCCTCAACGGCTACAGCCGGGTACCGGTGTTGGGCGAGGACATCGACGACGTGATCGGCCTGGTCTTCGCCAAGGACCTCATGCGCGCCGAGCGAGACGGGCGCGAGGACGAGCCGGTGGCCAACCTGGTGCGGTCGGCTCGCGCCGTGCCCGAGACCAAGCCGGTGGCCGAGCTGCTCCGCGAGATGCAGGCGGAGCAGTTCCACATGGCGGTGGTGATCGACGAGCACGGCGGCACTGCCGGCATCGTCACGTTGGAGGACCTGATCGAGGAGCTGGTGGGCGAGATCGTCGACGAGTTCGACACCGAGGACGCCCGGGTGGAGCCCCTCGCCGGCGGCGCGGTTCGGGTCAGCGGCAGCCTCACGATCGATGATGCCAACGACCTGCTCGACGTGGAGCTGCCCGAGGGCGAGTTCGACACCATCAGCGGCCTGCTCCTGCACCAGCTGGGTCGCATGGCCGTCGTCGGCGACGTCGCCGACATCGAGGGTGCTCGCCTCACGGTGGAGCGCGTGCAGGGTCGTCGGATCATGCGCGTCCGAATCGACAAGGTCGACCCCGCCGACGACTCCGAGTCCGACGAAGGCGCGGAGGTCACCTCGTGAAGTCCGGCTTCGTCTCGCTGGTTGGCCGGCCCAACGTCGGCAAGAGCACCCTGCTGAACCAGATCCTGCACCAGAAGGTCACGATCGTCTCCGACAAGCCCCAGACCACCCGCACCCAGGTGCGCGGGGTCCTGACCAGGCCCGGCGTGCAGGTGGTCTTCGTGGACACTCCGGGCATCCACAAGCCCCGCACGCTGTTGGGCGAGCGGCTCAACGACACCGCCACCAGCTCCATCGGCGGCGTCGACGTGGTCTGCCTGGTGGTCGACGCCACCGCGCCGATCGGTCGGGGTGACCAGTGGGTGGCGGAGCGGGTCCCCGGCGACGCCATCATCGTCGTCAACAAGACCGATCTCGCCCCGCCCGCCGCCGTGCTGGCCCAGCTCCAAGCCGCGGTCGAGCGGCTGGCGCACGGCAACGAGTACTTCCCGGTCTCGGCGCACACCGGCGAGGGGGTGGAGGAGCTGGTGGCCACGATCATCGGCCGCCTCCCCGAAGGCCTGGCGTACTACCCCGACGACATGGTCACCGATGTGCCCGAGGCGTTCTGGGTGGCCGAGCTGGTGCGCGAGCAGCTGCTGGCGGTCACCCGCGACGAGGTGCCGCACTCGGTGGCCACCCGCGTCACCGAGTGGGACTGGCCCCGTGTCCGGGTGGAGATCCTCGTCGAGCGAGACTCCCAGAAGGGGATCGTGATAGGCAAGGGCGGCTCGGTGCTCAAGGCCGTCGGCATCGCCGTCCGCCAGCAGCTCCCGCCGGGCGCCTTCATCGAGCTGTTCGTCAAGGTCGACAAGGATTGGCAGCGCCGACCGCGAGCGCTCGAGCGCCTCGGCTACTGACTTCGGCTCTCGAACCTCACGCGCGAAATCCGCAGGAACGCGGCTCCCACACACCACATTCGCTGGGGTGGGGGTGGGGGTGGGCTCGTGGAGGGCTAGGGGTCGGTGGTGATGCGGCGGAGGAACTGCTCGGCGTCGGCGCGGTGCTTGGTGCGGGGGAGCGGGGGTAGGGCCTCGAGGAGGGTCCAGCGGTAGCGCTTGGCGGTGGCCAGGCGCGGATCGAACACGGCCACCACGCCCTGGTCGGTGGCGGTGCGGATCAGCCTGCCGACCCCCTGGGCCAGCATCATCGAGGCGCGGGGCAGGTCGATCACGCGGAAGGCGTCGGCGCGGGCCCGCTCCCGTCGGGCCTGCAGCAGCGGCTCGTCGGGGCGGGGGAACGGCAGGCGGTCGATGGTGACGAGCGACAGCGTGCGGCCCGGCACGTCGATGCCCTGCCAGAAGCCCATGGTGGCGAACAGCGACGCGGTCTCGTCGGACGCGAACGCCTCCACCAGGGCGGGCTTGGGCAGGTCCCGCTGGTCCAGGATCGGGGTCGACAGCCGGGGGCGGAGCGCGGCGATGGCGGCGTCCATGGCCCGGTACGACGTGAACAGGGCCAGGGTGCGGCCGCCGGCGGCGGTGATGAGCGCCTCGAGCTCGTCGTGCACGGCCAGGTCGAACGTGGGCTGGCGGGGGTCGGGCAGGTGGGCGGCGCAGTAGAGGAGGCCCTTGGCCTGGTAGTCGAACGGGCTGCCCACGTCGATCTGGTCGTGGTCGTTGCCCTCCATCCCGATGCGCTCGGCCATGCCGGCCGGGAGCGTGGCACTCGTGAGCACCGTGGTTCGTCGGTCCCAGAGCCCGGTGCGCAGCAGGTCGGCCACGTCGATCGGCGCGACCCGCAGCGACGGCCGGTGTTCGGGCCCCTCCACCCACGCCACCGACGACGACGGCACGTCGCCCGCTGCCGACACGTCGTCCTGCAACCCGGTGGTGAGCTGCACGGCCCGGGCCTTGCGGGTGGACACGTCGTCGCCGGCGTCGTCGGGGATGCCCCGCAGGGCGGCCGCCACGCGGTCGAGCCGGGAGCGGGTGAGGGCCAGGGCGTCGGCCAGATCGGGGTGAAGGGCACCCTTGAGGCGGCGGCCGACGTGGTCGGACAGCACCGCCGAGAGCAGGGTGGCCGACGTCTCCACGTCGTCGACCGTCGCGGGATCGTCGAGGATCGCCCGTACCGAGCGGGCCAGGTTGTGGAACCGCCCGGCCGACAGCTCGAAGCCGCAGGTGTCCGACACGATGTCCTCGAGCTGGTGGGCTTCGTCGACCACCACGAGGTCGTGCTCGGGGAGCACCGCCCCGTTGGTGGCCAGGTCGAGGCCCAGCAGGTGGAGGTTGATCACCACCACGTCGGCCTCGGCGGCCTTGCGGCGGGCGGCTTCGGCGAAGCACGAATCTCCCTTGGGGCATCGGCGCGCACCCGGGCACTCCTGGGCCGAGACGCTCACCGCCGCCCACGCCGACCCCGACGGCTCGACGGGGAGCTCGGCCCGGTCACCGGTCTCGGTGATGGCCGACCACGTCTTCAAGGCGGTGAGCTCCAGGGG
>CAZIVZ010000316.1:0-4482 GCA_964542495.1 uncultured Aquihabitans sp. | reverse complement strand
GCGGGAGAGCTTCTCGGACTTCTCCACCGAGATGGTGCCCACCAGCACGGGCTGGCCGGTCTCGTAGCGCTCGGCGATGTCGTCGACCACGGCGCCGTACTTGAAGTCCTCGGACTTGTAGATGAGGTCCGGCTGGTCCTTGCGGATGAGGTCCCGGTGGGTGGGGATGGGGACAACCTGCAGCTCGTAGGTGCTGGCGAACTCGGCCGCTTCGGTGACCGCGGTGCCGGTCATGCCGGCGAGCTTGTCGTACATCCGGAAGTAGTTCTGGAGGGTGACCGTCGCGAGGGTCTGGTTCTCCTCCTTGATCTTCACCCCCTCCTTGGCCTCGACGGCCTGGTGCAGGCCCTCGGACCAGCGCCGCCCCTCGAGGATGCGACCGGTGAACTCGTCGACGATCTTCACCTCGCCGTGCTGGATGATGTAGTCCTTGTCGCGCTTGTAGAGCTCCTTGGCGCGCAGCGCGGCCTGGAACTGGTGCACGAGGTTCTGCTGCACGGCGTCGTAGAGGTTCTCGAGCCCGAGGGCGGCCTCCACGCGCGCCACGCCCTCCTCGGTGGGCGCCACGATGCGCTTCTCCTCGTCGACGTCGTAGTCGACGTCTCGGGTGAGCCCGCGGACGATGCTGGCGAACTTGTAGTAGAGCTGCGCGGCGTCGGCCATGCGCCCGGAGATGATCAGCGGGGTGCGGGCCTCGTCGACGAGGATCGAGTCGACCTCGTCGACGATGGCGTAGGAGTGGCCCCGCTGGACCTTGTCCTCCTGGCGGGTGGCCATGTTGTCGCGGAGGTAGTCGAACCCGAACTCGTTGTTCGTGCCGTAGGTGACGTCGCACGCGTACTGGGTGCGCTTGAACGCGGGGTCGTAGTCGCCCGGCAGGACGAGCCCGGTGGTGAGGCCCATCCAACCGTGGACCTGGCCCATCCACTCGGCATCGCGGGTGGCGAGGTAGTCGTTCACCGTGATCAGGTGGACGCCGTTGCCGGCGAGGCCGTTGAGGTACACCGGGAGCGTGGACACGAGGGTCTTGCCCTCGCCGGTCTTCATCTCGGCCACCCAGCCGAAGTGGAGCGCCGCTCCGCCCATGAGCTGCACGTCGTAGTGGCGCTGGCCGATGGTGCGGCTGGCGGCCTCGCGCACCACGGCGAAGGCCTCGATGAGCAGGTCGTCGAGGCTGGCGCCGTTGTCGAGCCGCTGGCGGAACTCGGCCGTCTTGGCTTGCAGCGCATCGTCGGAGAGCTTCTTCAGCTCCGCCTCTTGCGCGTTGATGTCGGGGACCAGGCCCTGGAGCGCCTTGATCTTGCGCCCTTCGCCGACCCGGAGGAGTTTGTCGAGTACACCCATGAGGTTGGCGAGTCTACGTGGTGGGGCGACCGGCTCCCATCCGGCCTGGGGCGATGTCGACCTTGACCGAACCCGTTGTCTCATTGTAGTAATGTGTTGAGACAAAGGAGCGGCGATGTCGATGCTGGTGATATCGGCCATCCTGACGCTCGCGTGGGTGGCCGGCATCGTGGGATGGCTCACCCGGCGGGCCTCACGACCGTCGGAGCTCCAGGCCTGGGCCCGCAGCTACGGCCTGGTCCTCACCCCGGGCAACCGTCCGGCGGTCACCTACTACGCGCGCCTGGTGATCGTCACCCGCGTGGTCGGCGCGGTGGCCGCGGTGGTGATCGGCTCCACCTTCGATGCCGCGCTGGGCCTGCACACCTCCGCGGCACCGGGCTTCTGGGCCTGGCTCATCGGCGGGTGGACGTTCGGCGCCTGGTGGGCCGAACGTGAGCTGCGGTGGCCCCCGGGGACGGGGGTGGCCTCGCTGGTGCCCCGCCGCACCGCCGACTACCTCCCGGGTCGGTTGCGCGCCGCCCCCTACGTGGCGTTCGGGCTCGTGGTGGCCCTGGCCACGTGCGCAGCGCTGGTGTCGCAGCCCGGTGCCGCCGAGCGCCGGCAGCGGGGGTACGCCGCACCGCCATCGGGTGCCTACCTGCTGGCCGTGGTGGCCACGGCCGGTGCGGTCACCGCGCTGACCACGATCGCCGTGTGGCGCACCGTGAGCCGACGGCAGCCTCCGCTGGCGCCCGACCTGCTGGCGGCCGACGACGCCATCCGCACCAGCGCCGCCCACCAGCTCGCCGGCGGCGGCACAGCGGTGGTCCTGTGCCTCGCCTCGGGGCTGGCCGGGACGCTGGCCTGGGCGTCCACCACGCCGGATCGGCTGAGCGGCCCGCTCGTCCCCGTCTTCTTCGGGTTGTGGCTCGCCGCCATCGTGTCCTGGCGGTACTACACGTACCGCGCCTGGCGCGTCCGCCGGCAGGCACCCAGCTCCGGGACGGTGCTGGTGGCCACATGATCATTCGCGTCGACCCGACGGCCCCCGCCCCGCCCTACGCCCAGATCCAGGCCCAGGTGGCCACGATGGTGCGCAGCGGCGTGCTGACGCCGGGCACGCGGCTGCCCACCATCCGCCACCTGGCCAACGACCTCGGCATCGCCGCCAACACCGTCGGCCGCGCCTACCGCGAGCTCGAGCAGGACGGGCTGGTGGTCACCCGCGGCCGCCACGGGAGCTTCGTGTCCACCCCCGTCCCCCAGCCGGCCCCCGCCACCGGGGCGCTCGTGGCCGAGGCCGCCACTGCCTACGCCATCGAGGCGACCCATCGGGGGCTCGACCTCGACCAGGCCCTCGACGCCGTTCGCTCGGCGTTCCGCACCCTCGACGAACCCCGGCGGCTCGCATGACCATCGATCCCGAGCAGCCCACTCCACCGCACCCCACCTCGGAGCACCCGGTGCTGCGCTTGGTGGCACTCGCGGCCAGCGTCCTCCTGCTCCTGCTGGTGATCTGGTGGACGGGAGCGGTGGCACCCCGCGTGCGGGTGCACCACGCGTCGGCATCGGGCACGTCCGACCCCGAGACCGGGTGGGGGTATGCCTCGTTCGAGGTGACCAACGACGGGCGGTTCCCCGTCGACGTGGAGTCGGTGGAGGTGGTGCGCGACCGGGACGTGTCCGACGTGCAGCTCTACCTCCGCGATCCCGACGTGGCGGCCGAGCAGCGGTCCTACCCCGCGAACCCCGCCGGGATGGTGGGGCGGATCGACCTCGCCGAGCTGGCGCCGTTCGAGCTGCCGGGTGGATCGAGCCGCGAGGTGGTGGCGCTGTTCGAGGTGCGCTGTCCGGGCGACTGGCCCACCGGGGCCGAGGTGGAGGTCTCCAGCGCCACGGGGGTCACCCGCACGGTGCAGCTCGAGGGGCCTCCGCTCGGGACCTGGTCGACGCCGACGACCTGCTGAGCGAGCGTCAGTCGGCCTCGTCGATGAGGCCCACCTGTCCGTCGTCTCGGCGGTAGACCACCGCGGCGCGCGAGGTGTCGGCGTTGGTGAAGAAGCAGAACCCGTGGCCCACCAGCTCCATGCGCTCCACCGCCTCCTCGGCGCTCATGGGGAACATGGCGAAGCGCTTCGACTTGACGATCTTCGGGCCCTCGTCGGCGACCTCGACCTCGTCGAGGTCGGGCTCCGCGGCGGGAAGGGGGACCACCGCGTGCAGGCTGTCGACGCCCTTCTTGGCCTTGGGCGCTCCCTGGTGGCGCTGTCGCAGCTTGGTCTTGAGCTTGTGGAGCTGGTGCTCCAGCTTCTCGTAGGCCTTGTCGACGGCCTGGTAGCCGTCGGGGGCCTGCACCTTGCAGCGCACGTGGTGCCCGTGGCCCTCGATGGTGACCTCGCACACCTCCTTGTCGGCGATGCGCGGGTTCTTGTGCTCCCAGAAGTGCACCTCGGCGTGGTCGAGGCCGTCGAGGAACCGGGACAGGCGACCGATCTTCTCCTCGGCCATGGCCCGGAGCTGATCCGAGACATCGGTGTTGCGACGGCTGACGGTGACCTGCACGAGGGGACCTCCGGGCTCGGGTGCTTCTGCGGCGAGCGTAGACCGGTCCCTGGGTGGACGCGCCCGGCCCCCACGTGGACTTCGCCGCAACCGACCGGGCCCGAAGACCCTGGCGGCGGCGCGACCCGATCGACCACCGGGGACGGCGGGAACCAGTGGCTGGTCAGCGGGTGTGGGCGGCCGCCAGGGCCGACACCCGGTGGGCTCCGGCCCGGCGCAGGGCCAGGGCGGCGCCGGCCACCGTGGCGCCGGTGGTGATCACGTCATCCACCACGAGCACCGCCATCCCGTCAAGAGCCCGTCGGGGCGCGAAGGCCGGCGCCTGCTGGCGGTCCGCCCGGGAGCGCCCCGTCTGGGCCGGGCCGTCGATCCGCACCAGGAGGGCGGCGCACGGGAGGCGGGCCGCCCGGGCCACACGCCGGGCCAGCAGTTCGGCGTGGTCGAAGCCGCGGGCCCGCCGGCGGGCGGCCGTGGTGGGTGCCCAGGTCACCACCTGCACCGAGCCCGGCGGCACCCCCACGGCCATCGCCGACCCCAGCCACCCCACCACCGCCCGCTGGTTGCGGTACTTGATCCGGGCCACCAGGTCACGGG
>CAZIVZ010000315.1:0-4497 GCA_964542495.1 uncultured Aquihabitans sp. | reverse complement strand
CAACAGACGAGATGAAGGAGGTGCCCATGGAGAACCCGAGACCAGAGAAGGTCGCAGTGGTCGAGGAGGTCCGAGCCAAGCTCGAGGCCGCCGATGCCGCCGTGCTGACCGAGTACCGGGGGCTCAACGTGTCGGCCACGGCCGAGCTGCGCCGTGCTCTGCGAGACGCAGGTGGCGAGTACAAGATCTACAAGAACACCCTCGTGCGCTTCGCGGCGCGCGACCTGGGCTTGGAGATCGACGACCTGCTCACCGGCCCCACGGCCATCGCCTTCGTCGACGGCGACCCGGTCACGGTGGCCAAGGCCCTTCGAGACTTCGCCAAGGCCAACCCGGCCCTGGTGATCAAGGGCGGCCTCCTCGGCACGCAGGCGCTCAGCGGCGACGACGTGAAGGCGCTCGCCGACGTGGAGCCCCGCGAGGTGCTGCTGGCCAAGTTCGCCGGCCTGCTCGCCGCCCCGTTGCAGCAGTTCGCCGGCATGCTCCAGGCCCTGCCCCGCGACTTCGCCTACGGCCTCAAGGCCCTCATCGACCAGGGGGGCGCCCCCGGTGCCCCGGCCAGCGCCCCGGCGCCGGCGGCCGACGACGCCGCGGTCGAGGAGACCCCCGTTGCCGAGGCAGAGGCCCCGGCCGACGAGACCCCCGCGGCGGAGGCTGACGCCTCCGACGCGACCACCGACACCGAACCCGACACGGCCGATGCTTCGGCCGAGACCCCACAGGAGAGCTGATCCATGGCCACCCAGGAAGAAATCCTCGATTCCATCGCCAACCTCTCGGTCCTGGAGCTCAGCGAGCTCCTCAAGGCCTTCGAGGAGAAGTTCGGCGTCACCGCCGCGGCCCCCGTGGCCGTCGCCGCCGCCGGTGGCGGTGGCGGTGGTGGCGCCGCCGCCGAGGAGGCCGACGAGCAGGACGAGTTCGACGTCGTGCTCGTGACCGCCGGCGAGAAGAAGATCAACGTCATCAAGGAGGTGCGCGCCCTCACCAACCTCGGCCTCAAGGAGGCCAAGGACCTGGTGGACAACGCGCCGAAGCCGATCCTCGAGAAGGCCTCCAAGGACGACGCCAACAAGGCCAAGGACGCCCTCGAGGCGGCCGGGGCCACCGTCGAGCTCAAGTAGCCCGGCGCGGGCCATGCGCCCGCAGCAGCCGACGCGGCCGCCGCTCCATCAGGGGCGGCGGCCGTGTCGCGTCCCGGGCCCGGGCGGGGGAGATGACCAGACGCCCGTGGCGGTTCGCGAGACTGCATCCATGACGGGTGGTCCGAGCGAACGCCGAACCCCCCGCGGCGAGCAGGTGCTCCTGGCGGCCCTGGTCGCGATGGTCGTGGTACCCGTCCTGGGCGCCGGCATCCGGCTGGCCTCCGAGGGCTGGTTCCCCACCTTCGACGACGCCGTCATCGCCAACCGGAGCTACGACGTGCTCACCCGCGACACGCCCCTGGTCGGCCAGTTCTCCCTCGCGGGGAGCCGAGGGCCGTCGACCCACAGCCCGGGCCCGATGCTGTTCTGGTACTCCGCCCTGTCGGTGCGAGGGCCGGTGTGGGCCATCCCGGTGTTCGCCTCGGTGGTCAACGCCGCGTGCTTCGCCGGGTCGATCCTGCTGGCGCGCCGCAGGGGCGGGATCGGGCTGGCTGCCGTGGTCGCACTGGGCTGCCTGGCCCTGGTGCGTTCGCTCGGCCCGGTGACCATGGCGGAGGTGTGGAACCCCTGGATCGGCCTGGTCCCGCTCGTCCTGCTGGTGTTCCTCGTCTGGTCGGTGCTCGACGGCGACCGTCGCCTGCTGCCGGTGGCAGTGCTCGTGGGCTCGTTCACGCTCCAGGGCCACCTGTCGCTGCTGTTCCCCTCCCTGGCTCTGCTGGTGGTGGCCGTCGTGGGCGGCTGGGGCGTCCCGCTGGTCCGCCGGCGAGCGGTGCCCGGTGGCTGGGCGCCGGTGCTGCTCTCGGTGCCGGTCGGGCTGGTGTGCTGGGCACTGCCCGTGTACCAGGAGCTCACGACCGATCCGGGCAACCTCACCCTCCTGGCGCGGTCCGGTGGCGAGCCCGGCGGACGCGGGGGCGTCATGGCGGTGAAGGCCACCCTGTGGCGCAGCCTGGGCGTGCCGCCCACCTGGCTGCAGGCCGAGCCCGACCCGTTCCACTTCGCCTCGATCAGCTTCGTACCCGTCGGGTGGCCGCAGGTGGTGCAGACCGCGGCGGTGCTCGGGCTGCTCGGATGGGTCGGGGTGCTGGCGCTGCGGACGCGAGATCGCCTGGTGGCGTCCCTGGTGGCGGTGGCGGGGGCCCTCGTGGCGGGCATGGTTGCCACCGCACTCACCATCCCGCTCGATCGCGGGCTGGTGGCCGGGTACACGTTCCGGTGGTTCGCGATCGCCTCGTTCGTGGTGTGGTTGGCCATCGGGCTCGGCCTGTGGCGCGTCTTGCTGCTGCCGGCGTGGCGCGCTCGCCTCGCCGGGTCGTCGTCGGGTGCCGGACGACCGGCGCTGGTCCGCGGAGCCACGTCACCGCGGGTCCTGTCGGCCGGTGCCCTCGTGCTCGGCCTGACTGCGCTGGCGCTGCCGTGGAACGACCAGTTCGCCTTCTCCTACGAACCGGGTCGGGAGCTGGGCGCCGTGGTGGTGGGGGCCACCGAACCGGGCGGCACCTACCTCGTGGGACGATCGGGACGCTGGGACCTCAGCTTCACGCCGGTGGTGGCCCACGAGCTGCGCAAGGCCGGCCGCCACCCGGTGATGATGCGCACGCGGATCCAGGCGTTCGGCGAGCACCACGCCCCCCGAGGCGAGCGCTGCGATGGTGTGATCGTGCTCCAGGAGCCGGGCGACGTGCTCGAGCCGGGGGCTCGACCTCTGGCCGAGATCGACGTGCCCGGGTCGGGCTACCTGGGTGACCGGATCATCGTGTCGATGGTGCCCGACGACTCCGCCGAGGGGCAGTGCTGAGCTGAGCTGACGTCAGGCCTTGGCGACCGCGTAGCTGATGGTCACGCCGTCGAGCGTGGCGGTGGTCGGCTGGGGCGGGGCGGCCAGGTCGACGGTGGTGGCGAGCACGCTGTCGGCCACCTGCTGACGGTGGGCGCTCACCATGGCCGCCTGGTCTGCGGGCAGGTTCAGCGCCAGCGAGATGCGGTCGGTGACGTCGAGCCCGGCCTCCTTGCGGGCCTGCTGCACGAGGCGCACCAGGTCGCGCGCCACGCCTTCGGCGTGGAGCTCGGGCGTCACCGTGGTGTCGAGCGCCACCACCAGGCCGGTGTCGATCGTGCGGCCCTCGGGGTCGACGTAGCGCACCGGTGCCGCGGCCACGTCGGGCGCGGTCTGCAGCACCAGCTCGTACTCGCCGTCGTGGAGGGCGTGGCCGCCCACCACCACCGAGCCGTCGTCGGCCCGGGACCACTCGCCGGCCTTGGCCGCCTTGATGACGGCCTGCACCTCCTTGCCCAGACGGGGCCCCAGGGCGCGCGGGTTGGGGCGCACCACCTCGGTGCCGTAGGCGGTTCGGTCGGCCGAGGTGGGGACGGTCTTGACGTTGAGCTCCTGGGCCACGAGGTCGGCGAACGGGCCGAGGGCCTGCGCGCGGGCACCGGCCACCGCCAGGGAGCGCAGCGGCAGGCGGCTGCGCAGCTTGTGGTCCTCGCGCAGGCCCAGCGCGGTGGAGCACACCGCCCGCACCTCGTCCATGGCCCGGACCAGCTCGGGGTCCGCAGGCAGGTGGGTCGCCTCGGGCCAGTCGGCGAGGTGCACCGATCGCTCGCCGGTGAGGCCGGTGTGGATCTCCTCGGCCAGCATCGGCAGCAGGGGTGCGACCACCTTCGAGAGCGTGACCAGCACCGTGTGGAGCGTGTCGAAGGCGTCGGCCTTGTCGGCGGCGGTGCCCGCTCCGGCGGGGTCCACCGCACCGGGTGCCCAGAAGCGCTCGCGGCTCCGGCGGATGTACCAGTTGTTCAGGGCGTCGAGGTACGACGTGATCTGGTTGCAGGCACCGACCAGGTCGTAGAGGTCCATGGCCTCGGTGACCGCCTCCACCAGGGTGCGGGTCTTGGCCAGGAGGTAGCGGTCCAGCACACCGGTGGCATCGGTGCGGAACCGAGCCCGGTAGCCGTCGGCGTTGGCGTAGAGCGTGAAGAAGTGGAAGGCGTTCCACACCGGGTTGAGCACGAGCCGCACCACGTCGGCGATGCCCGAGCCGTCGGCGGCGATCTTGAGGTCGCCGCCACGCAGGATGGGCGAGGACATCAGGTACCAGCGCAGGGCGTCGGACCCGATGGTCTCCATGACCTCCTCGGGATCGGGGTAGTTGCGCAGCTTCTTCGACAGCTTGCGGCCCTCGGCGTCGAGCACCACGCCGTGGCAGGACACGTTGCGTAACGCAGGGCGGTCGAACAGGGCCACCGAGAGCACGTGCATCGTGTAGAGCCACCCGCGCGGCTGGGCGACGTACTCGACGATGTAGTCGGCGGGGGCGTGGGTCGCGAACGCCTCCGTGTTCTCGCACGGGTAGTG
>CAZIVZ010000314.1:0-4518 GCA_964542495.1 uncultured Aquihabitans sp. | reverse complement strand
TGCCGTCCTCGACCACCTGGACGGCGTCGATGATCGGGATGCCGGTGCGCACGAACGCGGCGATCTGGCGGGAGAAGTGCATGACCTCCTGCCGTGGCACGCGCTCGGGCGAGATCTCGATCTGCGCGAAGCCCTTCTTCTCGCGGATCTTGACCACCCGCAGGTTCTGGCGCAGCAGATCGTTCTCGGCGGAGGTGATCGACACGCCTTCGATGGCGGCCTTCACCTGCTTCCCGTCGCCCGTCACCGCCGTGTACTTGAACGTCGCCACTTGGTCTCCCCCGAGTCTGGCCGTACCGCGTAGGTACTATGACCTACAGAATATAGATCGTTCGCATCACTTCGGCAATTGTGGTGACATCATCGGCCACGAGCCGGAGCGCTTGGTCCCGCATCGGCACCATGCCCTGCTCCACCGCCAACCTGCGGATGTCGTCCACCGAGGCGTTTCGGACGATCAATTCGCGCATCTCGTCGGTCACCTGCAAGACCTCGTAGACGCCGATCCGCCCCACGTAGCCGGTGCCCGAGCACACCGAGCACCCGTGGCCCTTGTGGAACACGTCTCGGGGCTTGCCGCCGGCCCGCTCGTAGAAGGCGAGGTCCTCCACGGTGGGCTCGTAGGGGGCGAGGCACTCCTCGCAGCTGCGCCGGATGAGGCGCTGTCCCACCACCGCCAGCATCGACGACGCGAGGAGGAACGACTCGATCCCCATGTCCAGGAACCGGTGCAGCGCCGCGGTGGCGTCGGTGGCGTGGATGGTCGACAGCACGAAGTGGCCGGTGAGCGCGGCCTGGATGGCGATGCGCGCCGTCTCCACGTCACGGATCTCGCCCACCAGGATGGCATCGGGGTCCTGGCGCAGGATCGACCGGAGGCCGGCGGCGAAGGTGACGCCCGCCTGCTCGTGGATGCCGATCTGGTTGATGGTGGGGAACGTGTACTCCACCGGGTCCTCGACGGTCATCACGTTGATCTCGTCGCTGTTGATGGCCATCAGCGAGGCGTACAGCGTGGTGGTCTTGCCCGAGCCGGTGGGACCGGCGCACACGACCATGCCGTAGGGCGAGCGGATGATCTCCCGGTAGAGCGTGGCGGTGTCCTCGGGCATGCCCAGGGTGGACACGTCGTAGAGCGCCCGGCTCTTGTCGAGGAGCCGCAGCACCGTCTTCTCGCCGTGCACGGTGGAGGTGGTGCTGACGCGGATGTCGAGGGCGGAGCCGTCGATCTCGGTCTCGATCTGGCCGTCCTGGGGGCGGCGCCGCTCGACGATGTTCATGTCGGCCATGATCTTGATGCGGCTGACCAGGGCCTGGGCCATCGACTGCGGCAGCGACAGCACCTCGTGGAGGGCACCGTCCACCCGGTTGCGCACCCGCACCCGCTCGCCCATGGGCTCGATGTGCACGTCGGACGCACGGTCCCGCACGGCCTGGGTGAGGATCTGCGACACCACCTGCACCACCGGCGCGTTGGCGTCGACCTCGTCGGCGGCGGCGGTGGGCAGGGTCCCGCGGCCCGAGGCGCGGGCCTCGAACACGCGCACGGCATCGGTGACGGCGGACGCCGAGGTGTAGGCGCGCTCCATGGCCGCCTCGACCTCGCCCTCGGTGCCGAGCACGAGGTTGACCGGCATTCGCACGGTGCCCTCGAGCTCGCCCAGCAGGCCGGTGCGGGCCGGGTCGGCGATCGCCACCAGCAGCTTCCCGCTGCTCATCGACAACGGCACGGCCCGCAGGTCGCGAGCCTGCGGCTCGGGCAGGAGGCCCACCGCCTTCGGATCCACCGAGCTGCGGCCCACGGCCGCCACCTTGATGTCGAACTGCTGACCGAGGGCCTCGGCCCGGGCCTCGTCGGTGAGGTGGCCGGCGGCCACCAGGACCTCGCCGAGCCGCTCACCGGTGGACTTCTGCACCTCGAGGGCAGCGTCGACCTGCGCCTGGGTGACGCTGCCCCGCTCCACCAGGATCTCACCGAGGAGACCCTCGGGGGTCAGCGTGCGCGACGGGGTGAAGTCGAGGCCCTCGATCTCGGGGAGGGTGGGCGCGTCGGTGCCGGTCCAGATCTCGTCGACGGTGTCGACCGAGCCCGCCGCGGCATCGGTGCCGTGGCCGGCCGAGACCAATCCGCTGTCCCGGGCCTTCTGACGCCTCAACATGGCGAGGCCTCGGACCGGCCGACGACGACGTTGGACATGGATCCCCCCGAATCTCCGCCAGCACGGCAGGCCGACACGTGGGCCAGAGCGTACCCGATCCCCTGGGAACTGCCCCGGCGGGGTCGCCAGCCAGCAGGATGAGCGCGTGGGGACCGAGCACCAGGACGACTTCGGGGCGCGACAGGGTGCCCGCACCACGCAGCGTCGCGGCCGGATGACCCCCGCCCGCCACGCCGCCCTCGCCGAGCTCGGGCCCCGGTGGATGCTCGGACCCGCCGACGCCGCCTCCCCGGACGGGCTGACCACGGCGTTCGGCCGGCGCGCGCCCCGCCTGCTCGACATCGGCGCCGGGAACGGCGAGGCCGCGCGGGCCTGGGCCGCGTCGCACCCGGACCACGACGTGGTGGCGGTCGACCTCCACCGCCCCGGCCTGGCGCGCCTGCTCCGCGACCTCGACGACCAGGGCCCGGCCACCGTCCGGGCGGTGGAGGCCGACGCCCTGGCCCTGCTCGAGGCCGCCCCGCCGGCGGCGTTCGCCGTCATCCGGGTGCTCTTCCCCGATCCCTGGCCCAAGCGGCGCCACGTGGGCCGGCGCCTCGTCGATCCCGGCTTCGTGCGGCTGGCCACCGATCGCCTCGCCACGGGCGGCATCCTCCACCTGGCCACCGACTGGGACGACTACGCCCAGCAGATGCGCGCCTCGGTGGCCACCGAGGCGCGCCTGACCCCCGTGGTCGACGTGGTGGACCCCCCGTCCGCTCCCTCACGCGCGTCGGCGGGTGGCGACGCCGTCGTCGTCGACGTGGTGTGCTGGCGCACCCACCGACCCGACCGACCCGTCACCGCCTACGAGCGCCGGGGCCTCGATGCCGGTCGGGCGATCACCGATCTGTTGGCCCGCCGGGCCCGCTGAGGGTCAGTCGCCACCAGGCGCGGGCGGCTCGATCTCGTCGGGCGGCAGCGGGTTGCCCGCCGCCTCCTGGCGGGCGAGCTCGTGTAACGCCTCGGCCAGCACAGCCGGGTCGATGGTGGGCGACGGGGCCTTGACGCCGGGGCGACCGTCGGCGCGCTCCCATCCCACCCCCGGCACGAAGCGCCGGATGACCTTGGCGGGCACGCCGGCGATCACCGCGTGGTCAGGGATGTCCCCCCGCACCACCGAGCCGGCGGCCACCACCACGTTCTGGCCGAGCGTGGTGCCCGGTAGCACCACCGAGCCGTGGCCGATCCAGGTGCCCGAGCCGATCCGCACCGGGTCGTGGGCACCGAGCTGCCGCCCGATCGGCGTGTCGGGGTCGCCGTAGCCGTGGTTGGCGTCGGTGACGTAGATGTCCTGGCCGAACCAGACGTCGTCGCCGATCTCGATCGACTGGTGGGCCACGATGCCGCAGCGCATGCCGATCACGCAGCGGTCGCCGATCACCAGCGCACGCGGCGGCACCGTGTCCTGGTCCGGGTGGTAGCCGGCGGCGAGCGTGGCCCACATGTTCACCAGCGTCCCCGAGCCGATGTGGATCTGGCGCTGGCCGTAGATCGTGGCCGTGGGGAACCCGATCACGCTCCCGGCCCCGAAGCTGCCGAACTCCTCGGCCGCCGCCGTCCCGGGGGCGATGGCCCCGGCCACCCGCAGGCGGGACCACCCCCTCTGGATGGCGGCGTTGGCGATGCGGTGGGCGCGCAGGGCGAGGGGGCGTGGCAGCACCGCGGCAGCGTACTCAGCGCCGTGTTTCCCTCCCGGCCGCGGAGTCCCTAGCCTGGCCAGGATGGACGTGATCCGGTGACCGATCTCGTGACCCCTGCCGGAGCCGCTCCCGGGTCCGCCGAGGCCCCCAGCCCCCCCGACGGTGGCGAGGCCCGCTGCCCGTTCCCGCACGCCGCGGCGGCCACGGCCCCGGCGCCCGACGTCGCCACCGGCTGCCCCGTTGCCCACGGCGCCGGGAACGCCACGCGGTCGCGCGCCGACATCGTCGTGCGCAGGGTCCTGCGCATCGAGGAGCGCCCGCCGGGCGAGTCGCAGGCCACCGCCTACAGCGCCTTCCAGCGGTCGATGCTGATCTCGGCCACGCGGTGCACGCTCACCTACGTGGTCTTCCCGTTCCTGCTGCCGTTCCTGCACTTCCTGCGGGGCGGCGCGCCGGTGATCGGCGTGGTCATCGGCAGCGTGGCGATGGTGGCCGACGTGTTCACCATCCGGCGCTTCTTCGCGATCGACCACAAGTGGCGCTGGCACTTCACCACCATCGTGGTGGGGATCATGGGCCTGCTGAGCGTGCTGCTCGTGCAGGACGTGATGGCCATCGTCGACCACCTGACCTGACCTGACCTGGGCTGGGCTGCTGGCCCTGGCCCCGTCGTCGGC
>CAZIVZ010000313.1:0-4528 GCA_964542495.1 uncultured Aquihabitans sp. | reverse complement strand
GCGGCACCCTCGCCAGCCTCACCAGGGGCACGGCGAGCCTCTTCGCCCCCATGGTGATCGGCAAGGTGCTGCGCCCCGTCACGCCCGGCAAGGGCCGCTACGCCAAGGCGCTGGTGGTCGCCGCCGGTGGCGCGGCCGTGGTGGCCACGGTGGCCGACGTGATCGCCCGCAACGGTGGCGGCCCGCTGCCGCCGGCCGGCACGGTTCCGTCGTCGTTCCGCAACCCCGTGGCGCCCGACCCCGAGACCCAGGACGCCACCGCTGACCGGAGCGATCGTCGCCGCCTGTCCCGACTCGCCCGCAAGGTGGGCTCGTCGGCCGCGGTCACCGCCGTGGCCGCCGGCGCGGTGGCAGCTGGGGCCACGTGGGCGTCTCGCACCTCCGCCAAGCGGCTCTGGGACAAGCGCCTGGTGCGCGACCTGGGCGACGGCCCGCTGGCGCTGGCCGGGGCGATCCTGGCGTGGGACCTCATCTACTACTGGAACCACCGCCTGGCCCACGAGTGCCGGTACCTGTGGGCCATGCACGTGGTGCACCACTCGAGCGAGCACTACAACCTGTCCACCGCCCTGCGCCAACCGGTGGCCGACGCCCTGGTGGTGAGCATCCCCTACAGCGCGCTGGCCCTGCTGGGGTTCCGGCCCGAGGTCATCGAGACCGCCCGCGGCGTGAACCTGCTGTACCAGTTCTGGGTGCACACCGAGGTGATCGAGTCGCTCGGCAAGGCCGAGAAGATCATGAACTCGCCGTCGCTGCACCGGGTCCACCACGGCTCCAACCGCCAGTACCTCGACCGCAACCACGCCGGCATCTTCATCATCTGGGACCGCATCTTCGGCACCCACGAACTGGAGGACGAGCCGGTGGTCTACGGGCTCACCACCAACATCGAGACCTTCGACCCGGTGCGCATCGCCACCCACGAGTTCGCCGACATCTTGGACGACGTCGCCACCGCCACCACCTGGCGAGACCGGCTCGGCTACGTGCTGCGCGGTCCCGGGTGGGCCTACGAGCGCCGCGCTGCCCGGTCGGCTCCGGCGCCCGGCGCCGCGACCGCCCCGGAGCCGGAGCCGGTGCTCACCGCCGGGTAGGCACCGAGCTCGGGGCCCGGTACTCGGCGGTCAGCCGCTCCCGCAGCACGTAGGCGGCCACCGCCAGCAGGAACAGCCCGCCCATCACGGCGAAGATCTTGCCCGTGACCACGGTGAGGCGGTCGGTCGACTCGCAGACCACCTCGTAGGACGTGATGCGGCTGATGGTGCCCTCGCCGGGGTCCTCGACCTTGTTCAGGGTGAGGCCCGACGGGCACAGGACGGGGTCCAGCGGGCGGATGCCCTGCGGCCAGGTGAGCCCGCTGATGAACACGAACGGGATCGCGAGGAGGCAGAGCCGTCCCACCCACGTGAGGGTCAACCGCGCTGCGTTGTTCATTGCTTACGGAGCGTAGGGCCAGTCGTCCCGGAAGGGAAGGGCCGTTCGAACCGTTCCGTGGCGGTCGGCCACTGGGCCGGACGGCCTACCCCGGGCCTTCGGCCAGCGACTCCAGCAGCGGCCGGTAGCTCGCCAGCGCTGGCACCGTGACCGCGAGGTCCTTGCCGGCGTCGTCCCACGAGCGGAGCCGCACGGCATCGAGGTGGGCGGGGTTGCGCTCGAAGCGCGCCTTCTCCCCGTCGTCCATCGGGCCGCCCTGGCGCACGAGGCTGCGCACCGATCCGGCCGACAGGGAGGCGTGGTAGGCGGGGTCGACGGCGCACCGGTACCGCTTGGCCGCCACGTGCAGGGCGATCGGCCCGGTGACCGCGGCCGGGAAGAGGCGGGCGAGCCAGCGGGCGCCCCGGGCCTCGTGGGCCAGGTCGACCTCGACGTCGCCGTCGGCCACGCCCCCGGCGCGCAGCACCAGCAGGTGGCCGACGTCGTGCAGCAGCGCGGCGGCCACCAGCGCCGGCTCGGCGCCCTCGGCCCGGGCGTGGGCCGCGGTCTGGAGCGCGTGGTCGAGCTGGGTGACCTCCTCGTCGTAGCGCTCCCGGCCCCACCGCTCGAGCAGGGCCAGCACCTCGTCGACCGACGCCGCTCCCGGCTGGCCGTCGGCCATCAGACCGACCGGCCCTGGAAGTCGTCGATCAACGAGACCTGGACCTTGCCGTCGGCCCTGCCGCCGCCGGCGGCGAAGCGGGCGAGCTTCTCGCGGTAGTACTCGGCGCGGAGGTCTCCCTCGGACCGGGCGTTGTAGGTGGGGTACAGCGCCCGGCGGGGGAGCGGCGAGGTGTTGGGGCCGCTGCGGTGCGGGGTGCGCGAGTGGAACCACAGGGTCCAGCCGGCGGGCACCTCCACCGATCGCCACTCGAACGACGCCACCAGGTCCGGGTGCACGCAGCCACCGGCGTCGGTGGCCAGCACCTCGTGGTGCATGCCCTCCACCACCTCCAGGCAGCCGTTGACCTCGGTGGCGTCGTCGACCGCCACCATGCACGACACGTGGTTGTCGATGAAGGGGTAGGCCGGCGCGTCCTGGTGGGGGGCGAAGCCGGCTCCGCCGGGGAGCTTGTAGTTGACCTTCTCCTTGTAGAGCACCGCCGGTTCGCCGAGCAGGGCCGATGCCGTCTCGAGCATCGGCCCGGTGGTGAGCAGGGCGCGCAGCCCGGCGTGGAACGGGATGAGGTTCTCGCTGCGGCAGAGCTGGGGGCCGGTGTCGGTGAGCTCGCGGTGGTGCATCCAGCCGTCGCCGTCGTCGGGCCACGAGGCGATCTCGTCCAGCCAGCCCCGCAGCTCGGCCACGCCGGCGGCGTCGAGGGTCTGCGTGAGCAGCCAGCCCGCCTCGGCGAAGTGGGCGGCGCCGGCCACGAGGTCGGTGCTCGGTGGGGCCAGATCCATGGTTCCTCCCGGTCGACCCCACCTTTGCCGATGGCGGTGAACGACCTGTGTCCTGGCGGTGAAGTCTGCCGCGCACCCGGGGGTGCTTGCATCAGGTTGGCCGGCCGACCACGCTGGTCCGAATGGCCTTGACCGAGCGAGACAGAGCGATCCTCGACTTCGAGCGGTCCTGGTGGTCCCAGCCGGGCACCAAGGCCGACGAGGTCCGTGAGCGGTTCGAGCTCTCGGCCACCCGCTACTACGAGCTGCTCAACGAGATCCTCGCCGATCCCGAGGCCGCCGAGTACGACCCGCTCCTCGTGCGCCGCCTGAAGCGCGAGCGAGAGCGGCGTCGACGTGAGAAGTACGAATCCCGCCCCGCGACCGAATGGCGCAACCGATGACCGCACCTGAACACCGAGCCGGTGGGCTCGACGCCAACGCCAGGGGGATCGCCGTCTTGGTGGTGGCCGTCCTGATCGGCTTCCTCCTCCTGCTCAAGGCCGGCGACGACGGCTCGTCGCAGGTCAGCACCGGCACCACGCCGGGCACGGTCGACACCTCGGGCATCGAGACCACCACCACGGCGCCCGGGAGCGACACCACCACCACCACCCAGCCCGAGACCGACGGCGAGGGCCGACCGCCGGCCGAGGTGAAGGTGCTCGTGCTGAACGGCAGCGGCAAGGCCGGCGTGGCCAGGAGCACCAGCGAGGCGATCGGCCAGAAGGGCTACACCATGCTCACGCCCGCCAACGCCGCCGCCAACTCGTCGTCCACCGCGGTGTACTACGCCGAGGACTACCAGGCCGAGGCCGAGGCCGTGGCCGCGGCCCTGGGCAAGACCTCCGACATCGTGGTGGCCATGCCCACCACGTCGCTCGGAGCGGGCTCCGACACGGCCAACGTGGTGGTGGTCCTCGGTGCCGACGTGTCCCCGGCCTCCGGGTCGTCGGACTCCAGCGGCACGAGCACCAGCACCAGCACGACCTCCACCCCGAACTAGCCCCGGTGGCCGGCCTCGACCCGGCGGATCCCGACGCCGTGGCGCGCCTGCTCGCCCCGCTGCGGGCCGAGCCCTCCCGGTCCGTGCTGCTGTTCGACTTCGACGGCACGCTGTCGCCCACGGTGGCCGACCCCGGTGCTGCTCGACCGGCCGACGGTGCCGTCGAGCTGCTGGTGGCCCTCGCAGCGCGCTACCGAACGGTGGGCGTGGTGTCGGGCCGTCCGGTCTCGTTCCTCGAGCCGCTGCTGCCGTCGCCGCCCCTCGTGCTCTCCGGGCAGTACGGCATGGAGTCGGTGGTGGCGGGCGAGCGGGCCGCTCGAGACGACGTGGAGGGGTGGCGGGCCGTGATCGCTGCTGCTGCCGCGCAGCTCGACGGGTCGGTGCCGGGCGGGGTCCGCGTGGAGCCCAAGGGCCTCACGCTCACCGTGCACTACCGCGAAGCCCCCGAGCACGAGGCGGCGGCCTGGACGGCGGCCGCCGCGGTGGCCGAGGGCACCGGCCTGCACCACCGTGCCGCCAAGATGTCGGTGGAGCTGGTGCCGCCGATCGACGCCACCAAGGGCGCGGTGGTCCACCAGTGGGGCGACGGTGCCGCGGCCGTGCTCTACGCCGGCGACGACCTGGGCGACCTCCCGGCGTTCGCCGCCCTCGCCGAGCTGCGCGCGGCGG
>CAZIVZ010000312.1:0-4538 GCA_964542495.1 uncultured Aquihabitans sp. | reverse complement strand
ACCGCCCTGCTCCCCGACGCCTTCGTCTCACTGCTCTTGCACGACACCGAGCGGTACCCGATCGATCCAACGCCTCTGCGGCCCCCACAACCGAGCCCGAACGGCCCCGTGACGCCGGGCTCACCGGCATGGTGCGATGCGGTCGGGCCTTCGGGCCCAGAGGACTTCAGCCGGCCTCGGCTCCCGGGGCGCTCTTGGCGTGGACCTTGATCATCTCGAGGACGCGAGAGGCGGCGACGCGGCAGGCGTCGCCGACCGTGTCGGCGAGCGCGGGGTCCACCGGCGACAGGACGTAGCGCGACACCGGCATCCCCTCGGGCGGCAGCCCGACGCCGATCTTCACCCGGCGGACGTCCTCGGTGTGGAAGGTGGCGATGATCGACTGCATGCCCTTGTGCCCGCCGGAGCTACCGCTCAGCCGGTTGCGCACCACCCCAGGCTTGAGGTTGATGTCGTCGTGGAGGATCACGCAGTCCTGCGGCCGCAGGTCGGTCTGGTCCACCAGCTCGTGCAACCACGGCCCGGTGCGGTTCATCTCGATGGCCGGCTTGACCAGCACCACCTCCTGGCCCTCCACCTCGGTCTGCGCCACCAGTCCGAACTCCTCCTCGGACCACGTCACCGCGAGCGACTCGGCGAGGTGGTCGAGGGCCTGCTGGCCGACGTTGTGGGGCGTCTGCTCGAAGCGCTTCCCCGGGTTTCCCAGGCCGACCACGAGCTGGCGCACCGCCGTGCCGATCGACGGCGCCGCGGCGACGTCGAGATCGGGAGCGACCTTCTCCGGCTCGACGCTCGGCTCCTGCATCCACGTCGACACGATGCGAGACAACTGGTCAGGTTCCGAGCCCTTGATCAGCACCAGGTCGCCCGCTTCGAAGAAGTCCTTCAGGAACCCGTTGATGTGGTCGACCGTGACGAACGCCTGCACGGCGTCGTCGCCGGGGTGCCGCTTGGCCTTCAGGGCGCGGGTGGCCCAGCGGCCCACGAAGAACACGTGGTCGGCCGCCTCCAACGCCTGCCGGGCGACCTTGGCATAGGTGGGGTCCAGCGGCTCCTGGTAGTCGGAGAGGTTCCCCATGATGAGGACCTTGCGCTTCGCGGTGGCGTGGCGCAGGAAGTCGAGCGCGGCAGGAATGGTCCAGACCGGCGCCTTCACGTCGTCGAGGATGAACGTCACCCCGTCGGGGCTCTCGATCGGGAACATGCGGCCGCGGACCGGAGGTTGCTCACCGATCGCCGCCGCCGCGTCGTGGAGGCTGACCCCCATCGCCTGGCCGACGGCCATGGCGGCGAGCACGCTCGGCACGAGGTGTGCGCCGCAGAACTGGGTCTGCACCAGCACCGACTCGTCCCCGTGCCGCACGGTGAGCGACAAGCGGTTCGGCCAGTCGTCACGGATGTCCTCGCCGCGCAGCATGGCGTCGGGCGAGAGGCCGTAGGTCAAGGTGCGACCCTTGCAGCGGCCCTGCATCCCCAGCACCAGCGGGTCGTCGGCATTGAGGACCGCGGTGCCGTCGGGCGGGAGGGCGGCGATCAGCTTCCCCTTCTCCGCGGCGATCGCTTCCCGGCTGCCGTGGGCGTCGATGTGGTCGTCACCGATGGTGGTGACGACCCCGATCTTCGGCCTGAACATGCCGAACTGCTTCTCCATCGACACCGCCTCGCCGAGGCCGCCGACGCCGAACTCCTGCACGCAGTAGTCGAAGTCCGGTCGGGTGCGCAGCACGGACCGGATCGCCTCCTTGAGGACGTTGTTCGTGCCGAGGCTCTTGCGGCCCTCGAACTGGCTGGCAAGGACCGCTGCGATCATCTCCTTGGTGGTGGTCTTGCCGACGCTGCCCGTCACCCCGATGAAGGTGACGTTGCGGAGCCGCAGGCGATACACGGAGACGACCCGGACGACCACGCCCAGCACCACGGGCCGCAACCGCTTCCACGTGCGGTTCTTCACCTGGAAGACGCGGAACCGGAGCCAGCTCAGCGCACGGTCACGTGGATCCTTCAGGCCTTCGAGAGCACCTGGCATTCAGTTCCTTCCAACACCCGAAGCAGTCACGAGGTCGGACACCCGGGCCGGGCGGAGAACCCCCCGACCCTCGACCGGCACCTCACCTCCGCCAGAGACTACGCGTCCCGGTCCGTCGCCGAACCACCCCAGATCGGTCACCGCTTCCTGTGGTGACAGGATGATGGGGCATGTCGTCTCCACCAGGGGAGCCACCCCCGGACCCGCCACCGGTGCTCGACGAGTGGTTCCATCGCGCGCTCGACGCCATGTTCGACGACGTGGCCATCGGAGAGGCGATCCGCGACGGGTCGGGGCGCATCGTCGACTTCGACGTGGTGTACGTGAACGCCGGTCTGGTCGACGGCGCCGGACGGTCCGGTCACCGGGTGATGGGACGCCGCCTGCTCGACCTGTTCCCGGCGGCGAGGGACAACGGCCTGCTCGAGCGCTTCGCCGCCGTGGTGGAGACGGGCGAGCCCTTCGTGCACGAACGCATGCCGTTCCACGACGTGGTCGAGGGAGGCGCCACCGTCGACGGGTACTGGAGCATGAACGTGGCCCGGTTCGGCGACGGCTACATCGCCGCCACCCGAGATGTGACCGCGCTCGTTGCCGAGGAGGAGGCCCGCCGACACGAGGAGTTCGAGGCGACGCGCAACCGGATGGCCGTGGAGCTGCTGCAGAAGGCCGCCCTCCCCGCCTCGATCCCGGTGCTCGACGGGATCGAGGTCGCAGCCTGCTACCGACCCGCCCGCAACGAACAGCCCGTGGGCGGCGACTGGTACGACGTGTTCGACCTTGGCGACGGACGCGTCGGCCTGGTCATCGCCGACGCGTCCGGCCACGGCCCCGAGGCCGCGGCGTTCATGGTGCAGGTGCGCAACGTCGTGCGCACCCTCGCCTTCGAGCACCGCGGACCCGACGACGTGCTGGCGGCGTCGAACCGCATGGTGTGTCGGATCAACGGCGTCGAGGCGTTCGCCACGTGCTGCTACGCCGTGCTCGACACCGAGACGCTCGAGGTGCAGTGGGCCAGCGCCGGGCACCTCGCCCCGTTGCGCCTCGGGCCGGTTCCGGCCTACCTGGGAAGCGCCGTCGGCCTACCCCTGGGCGTGGACCCCGAAGCGGCGTTCCAGGTCGCGACCGTTCGGCTCGGCGTAGGCGACCGCCTGGTCCTGTTCACCGACGGCATGGTGGAGGAGCGCGACCGGCCCATCGGGGACTCCTTGGCCCAGCTGCTCATCTCGGTCGAGGTGGCGCCCGACACTCCCCGGGCCATCATCGACTGGCTGACGGCCCAAGCTCCCCCCACGGACGACCTCGCCATCGTCTGCGTCGCCCCACGCGAGCCGACGACGATCCGATAGACAGCGGAGCCTTGGGGTCGACGGACGCGGAGGGACGATGAGCAGGGCCACGAAGACCGACACCGGGACCGGGGTGCCGGCCGTGCACGAGGCCGACCGCCACGACCGGATCCGTGTCCACGGGGCGCGGGTGAACAACCTCGCCGACGTGAGCATCGAGCTCCCGAAGCGCCGGCTCACCGTGTTCACCGGGGTCTCCGGATCGGGCAAGAGCTCCCTGGTGTTCGGCACGATCGCCGCCGAGTCGCAGCGGCTCATCAACGAGACCTACAGCGCCTTCGTGCAGGGGTTCATGCCCACCCTGGCTCGACCCGACGTCGACGTGCTCGACGGTCTGACCACGGCGATCATCGTCGACCAGGAGCGCATGGGCGGCAACCCGCGCTCCACCGTGGGCACCGCCACCGACGCCAACGCCATGTTGCGCATCCTCTTCAGCCGCCTGGGCCAACCCCACGTCGGTCCACCCAATGCCTTCTCGTTCAACACGGCGTCGATCAGCGGGGCGGGCGCGGTCACCTTCGAGAAGGCCGGCAAGACCACCCGGGAGAAGCGCTCGTTCACCCGAGCCGGCGGGATGTGCCCGCGCTGCGAGGGCACCGGCGCCGTGACCGACTTCGACCTGTCGGCGCTCTACGACGACACCATGTCGCTCAACGAGGGCGCCCTCACGGTTCCCGGCCACACGATGGACGGCTGGTACGGCCGCATCTACCGCGGGTGCGGCTACTTCGATCCCGACAAGCCGATCCGCCGATACACGAAGAAGGAGCGGCACGACCTGCTCCACCGGGAGCCCACCAAGATCAAGATCGACGGGATCAACCTCACGTACTCGGGGCTGATCCCCACCATCCAGAAGTCGTACCTGTCCAAGGACCGCGAGGCGATGCAGCCCCACATCCGGGCGTTCGTGGATCGGGCGATCACCTTCACCGCCTGTCCCGAGTGCGACGGCACCCGGCTCAACGAGGCGGCACGATCGTCGAAGGTCGACGGGGTCAGCATCGCCGACGCCTGCACCATGCAGATCAGCGACCTGGCCACGTGGGTGCGGGGCCTCGACGAGCCGTCGGTGGCCCCGCTGCTCGACTCGCTGGGGAACACGCTCGACTCCTTCGTGGAGATCGGGCTCGGCTACCTCTCGCTCGACCGGGCGTCGG
>CAZIVZ010000311.1:0-4542 GCA_964542495.1 uncultured Aquihabitans sp. | reverse complement strand
ATCGAGGAGCCGATGGCCGCGGCCATCGGCGCCGGCCTGCCGGTGCAGGAGCCCACGGGAAACATGATCGTGGACATCGGTGGCGGCACCACCGAGGTGGCGGTGATCTCGCTGGGCGGCATCGTGGCCAGCCAGTCGGTGCGCGTCGGCGGCGACGAGCTCGACGAGGCGATCATCCAGTACATCAAGAAGGAGTACAGCCTGGCGCTCGGCGAGCGCACGGCCGAAGAGGTGAAGATCGCCCTCGGGTCCGCCTGGCCGCTCCAGGAGGAGCTCCACGCCGAGATCCGCGGACGAGACCTCGTCACGGGCCTCCCCAAGACCATCGTCACCACCACCGAGGAGATCCGCGAGGCCATCGAGGAGCCGGTGGCGGCGGTGTGCGATGCGGTCAAGGTCACGCTCGACAAGACCCCGCCGGAGCTCGCCGCCGACATCATGGAGACCGGGATCGTGCTGGCCGGCGGCGGCGCCCTGCTGCACGGCCTCGACGCCCGCCTCTCGCACGAGACCGGCATGCCGATCGTCATCGCGAACAACCCGCTGGACTGCGTGGCCATCGGCTCGGGTCAGTCGCTCGAGGAGTTCGAGGCCCTCAAGGGCGTGCTGTTCTCCACCAACGTCAACAACTGACCCGGTTCCTCAGGATCCGTGGCCTTTCCCCGGCGCTCGTCGCGGTCGCCCCGCTCTCGGTACACCCTGGGCCTGCTGCTGCTCACCGCCGTCACCCTGCTGGTGCTCGACCTGCCCGGCACGGGCCCGCTCCAGCCCGTCCGCAACGTGATGGCCGGCATCTTCAGCCCGATCCGCTCCGCGGCTGATGCCGTGTTCGCCCCGATCGGCAACGGCTGGAAGGGTGCCTTCGGGTACGGCGACCTCAAGGACGAGAACGACCGCCTGAAGGCCCGCATCGAGGACCAGAAGGGCGACCAGGCCGAGCTGGACCGGCTCCGCCGCGAGGTGGCCGCCCTCCAGAAGCTCAACGGCGTGGCCGCAGGCGACGTCCGGACCCGAACGGCGCGGGTGATCGCCGAGTCGCCCTCGAGCTTCGACGCCACGGTGGAGATCGACCAGGGCAGCGGCGACGGCTTGAAGCGGGGCATGGCCGTCATCACCGGGCTCACCCGGGGCACCGGCGGCGGCGTCTTCGGGCGCATCGTGGAGGTGCAGCCGGGCCGATCGAAGGTGCAGCTCATCACCGACGCCGGGTTCGAGATCGGGGTGCGGCTCGAAGACGAGACCAGAGCCGTGCTCAGCGGCCAGGGTCGCAACAAGGCGGTGGTGGTCGACGGGGTCCCCAATGCGGCAAAGCCGAAGGTTGGCGACTACGTGTACACCAGCGGCATCCAGGACAGCGCGTTCCCCGCTGACCTCGCCGTGGGCCGGGTGCTGCGGGTGCGCACCTCGCCCAACGGCCTCAGCACCAGCCTCGAGGTGCGCCCGCTGGCCGACCTCTCGTCGGTGTACGTCAAGGTCGTGCTGAAGGATCCGCCGCGGTGAACCCGGCCAAGGTGGCGGTGACGGTGCTGGTGGCGCTGGTCCTCCAGGTCAGCCTCTTCGCCCGGTTCTCCTTCGAGGGCGCCCAGCCCGACGTGATGGTCCTGCTGGCCGTGGCCGCCGGCTTCGTGGTCGGCCCCGAGAAGGGCGCCACGGTGGGGTTCGCCTCCGGGCTGGCGTTCGACGTGGTGCTGGCCACGCCGTTCGGCCTGTCGGCGTTCGTGTACACGCTGGTGGGCTACACGGTGGGCGTGGTGGCCGGGAGCGTGATCCGGGCGTCGTGGTGGATCGCCCCGGCGGTGGTGGCGGCCTCGTCGGCGGCGGGCATGGTGCTCTACGCGCTGGTGGGCGAGGTGCTGGGCCAGGCGACCCTCTCGGGTCCACCCCTCACCGCTATCGTCGTGGTGGTCGCTGCGGTCAACGCGCTGCTCGCCCCGGTGGCGGTTCGGGCCATGCGATGGGCGCGAGTGTCCGACGCGGACCACCGGCGCCAACCCTTCTTCGCACGATGACCTCCGACAACTCCCGCCACCGCCTCGGCCTGCTCGCCATCACCGCGCTGTCGCTGTTCGGTGCCCTGTTCGCCCGGCTCTGGTTCCTCCAGATCGTGGAGGGGCCGACGTTGGACGAGCAGGTCACGAGCAACTCGCAGGAGATCGTGATCACCCCCGGGCCGCGCGGCCGGATCCTCGATCGCAACGGGACCGTCCTCGTCGAGAACCGCGAGACGATCGTGGTGGCGGTGGACCTCCAGGACTACAACGAGCTCGAGCGGGCCGACCAGAAGCGGGTGCTGGCCCGCCTGGCCTCGGCGCTCAGCCGGGGTCGCCCGGCCGACGAGAAGGTCACGGCCAAGTTCCTCGACGCCCGCCTCGGCGACGAGCGCTTCTCCCGGTTCCGACCCATCCCTGTGGCCGAGGACATCACGGTGGAGCAGGAGATCTACTTCCGGGAGCAGGCGGCCCGGTTCCCCTCGGTGGTGGTGGAGCGCCGGATGGTGCGCTCGTATCCCTACGGCCAGCTCGCCGCCCACGTGCTCGGGTACGTGGGCTCGCTGAGCGAGGAGGAGTACGAGGCGCGCAGGGGCAAGGGCGGCGCCAAGCCCTACGAGAAGACCGACGAGATCGGCAAGAGCGGCGTGGAGCGCGAGTACGAGGACCACCTCCGCGGCACCCCGGGCCGTCAGGTGTTCGAGGTCGACCGCTCCAACAACGTGGTCCGGGAGATCACCTCGCAGCGACGCGAGCCCCAGCAGGGCGACGACCTCTACCTCGCCATCGACGCCCGCGTGCAGTACCACGCCGAGCAGGCCCTCCAGGCTCGGTTGATCGCCGCGCAGGGCCGCCGTACCCCGGCGCTGGCCGGTGGGATGGTGGTCCTCGATCCCACCAACGGCCAGGTCCGGGCCATGGCGTCGTACCCCACCTACGACCCGTCGGCCCTCGTGGGTGGCATCAGCCAGGAGCTCTGGGCCGACCTCCAGGGCCAGACCCTCGACGAGGACGGCAAGCCGGTGCGCGACGAGGACGGCGAGGTGGTGGAGGGCCCGTCGAAGCTCCTGAACCGGGCGACGGCCGGTTCCTATCCACCCGCCTCCACGTTCAAGCTGGCCAGCGCCTACGCCGCGCTCAAGCTCGGGATCATCGATCCGGCCCAGTACGTGCAGGACCCGGGCTACTGGCGCATCTGTCCGGGCAAGGGCACCGGCTGCCTGAAGAAGAACGCCGGCAGCCAGCCGCACGGCTCGGTGGACCTGCAGAAGGCGCTGGCGGTGTCGAGCGACGTGTACTTCTACCGGATCGGCGACATCGCCTGGACCCAAGCCAAGAACGGCGGCCTGGCCGAGGACGGGATGCAGCGCCACATCGAGGAGCTGGGCTACGGCGCCAGGACCGGCATCGACCTGCCGGCCGAATCGCCCGGCCAGGTGCCCACGCCCGAGTCCGAGGCCAAGCTGGCCGCCGAGCTGTTCGAGCGCTACCCGGCCGACTACGACAACGACCCCGCCGTGGCCGAGGACGCCGGGCGGTGGCGCACCGGTTGGAGCGCCGACCTGGCCATCGGCCAGAAGGTCACCGCCACGCCGCTGCAGACGGCCAACGCCTACGCCGCGCTGGCCAACGGCGGCACGCTCTACCGGCCGCAGGTGCTGGATCGGATCACCAAGGCCAACTCGCCCACGCTCATCCAGGCCTTCGAACCCGAGGTGATCCGCCAGATCGACTGGGGCCCTGCCCGCAGCTCGTTCCTGGCCGGCTTCGCCGGTGCGGTGGGGACACCGGGTGGAACGGCCTACCGCACGTTCCAGGGCTTCCCGCTCGACACGTGGCCGGTGGCCGGCAAGACCGGCACGGCCCAGACCGGCAAGGACGAGCTGGGCAACCCGCGTCCGGAGAACTCGCTCTTCGTGGCCTTCAGCCTCGGCGACGGCGGTACGTGGCTGGCCAGCGCCATGTTGGAGGGTGCCGGGGCCGGCGCCAACGCAGCCGCGCCGGCGGTGCGCCTCACCCTCGAGCCCATCGCCACCGGCGAGATCGACTCCTTCGAGATCCCCAAGGGCGGCACCATCGACGCCGACGCCGTGGCCGAGCAGAGCTCCGGCATCAGCACCTCGGGGTCGGACTGATGGCCACGTCGTACCGGCCGCCCCGGCCGATGACCACCACCAGGCCCACCGTGCGGCGGCCCATGGCCAACTTCGGGCACAACCCGGCGTCTCCGTTCCGCCACGTCGACCTGGTGCTGGTGGCGTGCGTGGGCGTGGCCGTGCTGTTCGGCGCGCTGATGGTGTACTCCACCACCCGCGGTCCGGTGGCCCCCTACGACGCGTCGTACCTCAAGCGGGTGATCATGTTCGCGGTGATCGGGGGCCTGGTCATGGGGGGCGTGGCCCTGTTCGACTACCGCAAGCTGCGCGACTACTGGCCGTTCATCTACGGCGGCAGCGTGTTGTTGCTGGTGCTGGTGCTGATCCCCGGCATCGGCTCGCGCAGCAAGGGCACCCAGGGCTGGTTCCAGTTGGGACCGTTCCAGCTCCAGCCCTCC
>CAZIVZ010000310.1:0-4560 GCA_964542495.1 uncultured Aquihabitans sp. | reverse complement strand
ACCACGATGCAGAACTCGTCGCCGGCGTAGCGACCGACCGTGCCGTCGTTGCTCGCGGCCCGACACAGCAGATCGGCCACCGCCGCCAGCACCCGGTCGCCGGCCACGTGTCCGTACGAGTCGTTGACCTCCTTGAAGCGGTCGAGGTCGATGAAGACCAGCCCGGGCTGGTAGCCCCGCTCCACCATCCGGTCGAGGTAGGCGAGCAGCGCGTCGCGGTTCCACACGCCGGTGAGGCCGTCGTGGTCCACCCGGTGGCGCAGCTCGGACTCGGCCCGGCCCCGGTCGCTCACGTCGCGACCGATGGCGTAGACGAGGCCGGCCTGGAGGTCGGGCAGGAGGTCGAGCTCAATCCACACCAGGCGCCCGTCCTTGGCGACGCAGCGGACCTCCACCATCTGCGCGCCGTCACGGCGGTAGAGCTCGGGGTCGGGCGGCCCGAAGGGGAGGTCATCGGGGTCGAGCAGGAAGGCACGATCGCGTCCCAGGAGCTCCTCGGGCGTGTACCCCAGCACCGCCTCGCACGCCGGGTTCACCGAACGCAGCTTCCCGTCGAGCGTGAACGTGGCCACCAGGTCCCGGGAGGCGTTGAACACGGCGTTGGCCGCCCGTCGTTGGAGCCGAGCCTCTCGCACGGTGTTGCCGATCATGGTCCCGACCAGCACGAAGACGGCCAGGCGCAGCGTCAGGTACGTCATCGGCAGGTCCGCGCCGACCCGGTGGTGCACCGCCACCGCCCACCCCGCCGTCACCAGGCCGGCTCCGAACCCGCCGGGGATGCCCCCGGCGCGCCCCCAGCGGGTGGCGGCCTCGAGCACGAGCAGCAGCGGGACGAATTGCACCGGATCGTCGGGGCTCGTCAGGAGGTTGGCGAGGATGACGATGGCGGCGAGCGTGTCCCCCGCCATGGAGACGACCCCGATCAGCGTGAGCGTGGGGCCCACCCGCACCCGATCGCCGCGGCCCCGGTGGCCCGTCATGGTGACGGTGCCGATCAGCGGGAGGCGGTCCCCACCCCGCTCGGCCAGCAGCGCCCACCGCGTCCAGGTGCACGTGGCCACGAGGATCGTGACGCCGATCCAACCGACCCACCAGGCGTCGCCGTGGTGCAGCGCCGTCTGGAGCATCGCCACCACCACGCACCAGGTGCGGCAGCGCTGGATCGTGTCCTCCACCTCGCGCGCCGCCGCGTCCTCGGCCAGCTCCATCCGCCGGGCGAGGGTGCGATCGGCGGGGGCGAGCGGAGACACCCCCCTCCTTCGACCGATCGGGCTCGAAGCTGGAGCAGAAACCCTGCACGAACCTGTCGTGCGACCCGGGCCGGACCCGGGCTCGGGCGGTTCAGTCCTCGCCGGGGAGGATCTCGATCACGCGGTTCTCGGCGTCGGTCCTCGAGGTATGGCGGGAGTCGATGATCTCGGTGCCCGTGGTGAGGAGGACCTTCACCACCCAGCTCTCGTTGGTGACGCTCTCGGCGTGCACCCGCACCACCTGGTGGAGGTTCACCCAGTCGAGGTCGCCCGGATCTTCGGTCTGGAGTTGCACGAAGTGGATCATGAGCGGGCACCGTAGATCGCCACCGCCATCGAAGGTCGGCTCACAGGCTGAGGCGGCGGCGGAACGCGCCGGCGCCCTCCACCACCACGCCCGGCGGCAACCGGGCCACCAGGCCGCGGTCCGAGGTCACCACCGTCAGCGCCGGCTCGGCGCCGTAGCGCTCCTCCACCAGCTCCACGATCCGGTCGTCGGCCGCGTCGCGACCCGGGCGCCGAGCGAACGCAACCGCCAGGTTCCCCCCGGCCAGCTCCTCCAGGCGGGGCTGCGGGCGCCCGTCGAACACCAAGGTGACCGGGTCGTGGTGGGTGCGGCACCACTCCGCCACCCGCTGCGTGAGCCGTGCGGCGGCGGCCGGGGGGTCGTTCCACCAGCCGTCACCGGCCGCACCCATCACGTTGTTGCCGTCGACCAGCCACTGCACGCGTGCGGTCAGTCCCGGCGTCGACGACGGCGGCCGGCGTTGCGAGCGGCATCGGCGGCCGCCGCCGCCTTGGCCTTCGCCTGGTCCAGCCGACGCTCGGCCCACGCGAACTCGGTGGCCAAGATGGCCAGGCCGGCCACGATCACCACGATGCCGGGGCCAGGGAGCGCCAGCAGGGCCACCCCGGCGCCGAGCACCGAGGTGCCGGCCACCCCGACCCCCACCCGCTTGGCGTGGCGCGCGACCCGGGCCCGGCGGGCCGGAGGCACGAGGGGCGGTTGAGGATCGACGTGGTCGGCGGGCGCGGGGGCCTCGTCCAGCGACGGTTCGACGGCGACGGCGGAGTTGACGGGTTCCATGGCAGGGCTCCTCGGGTGTGGTCCCGAAGGTCTCTCCCACCGTCGCCGGTCGACGCCCCCGGGCCCCGAGTGCGGGACCGTCCTGACGAGGATGTCGTTGCGGGATACTCCCCTTCGGACGGTCACTGTAGTGGCGACCGGTCCGGCCGGTGGCCCGCGGTCAGGCCCTCGCTGCCCAGGAGATCAGCGGTTGCCGTCCCGGGCGTTGGCCAGCGCCTTCTTGAACAGCACCAGCGGCAGCAGCATCCGACCGGCGAGGGCCACGGCCCACACCAGCACCGTGGCCAGCACCCAGGTGGTGGTGCCCGAGATCTCGAGGTGGTCCGACACCAGGGCGGTGACCACCAGGCTCACGAGGGTGGCCACCAGCGAGCTGCTGCCGATCAGCGCCGGCGCGCTCTTCAACGCCATCTGGCGGATGAGCGGCTCGGCCAGCACGGCGACGCCCGTGTAGATGAGCACGGCGATGACGACGCCGAGGCCGTCGATCGACATGTCTTCGAGCACCTGGGCCCCCACCACCAAGGCGATGGCGTTGGCGAGCAGGGCGATGACCCCGGTGGCAACCAACCTGATCACGTCATCGGCTCCTCGGTGCAGGGGTGGTGCCGCGAGATGGTACCCCCGGGCCGAGCCGGTGAACGTGGTTCAGCCGACGAAGCGACCGGGGTTGGCGGCGCACCGCTCGCCGATGCCGACCGGGCGCACCTGCCGGTAGGCGTCCACCACCGGGGCCAGCTCGGACGGGGTGGCGCCGTGGAGGACCACCGAGTCGGCCCCCACGTCGAACTGCCGGCGCACCGTGGCCGCGCACTGCTCGGGCGTGCCCCGAGCCGCGGCGGCGAGCCACTCGTCGGGGATCGCCTCGCTCAGGGCCCGCAGGTCGTCGACCGAGGCCGTGGCGTCGAGCGCGCCGGTGGCGGCGGTGACCACCGGGTGGGTCCGGAAGCGGGCGAGCACGGCGGGATCCCACCCGTTCACGCGCACCAGCAGGTCGCCGTAGCCCTGGAGGTAGGTGGCCATCCGGCCCACCAGCTTGCGGAGCTGCTGCTCCTCGTCGAGGTGGTCGCCCACGGTTGCCAGGACGGACCACACCCGGACCAACGCCGGGTCTCGCCCAACCTGCTCCGCCCCGCGGCGCACCGAGGCCACCGCGGCCCGGAGCGCGTCGTCGGAGAAGAACGTGTGCAGCACCACGCCGTCGGCCACCGCGCCGGCCAGCTCGAGCGTGCGCGGACCCAGGGCCACCAGCAGGATCGGCGGTGCGCCATCGAGGTCGGCACCCTGGTGGAGGAAGGGGAAGGAGCCGGCCGGTCCCTGGTGGCCGATCACCGACTCGCCGGCCCAAAGGCGGCGCAGGATGTCGATGGTGTCGGTGAGCTGGGCGCCGGTCACCCGAGGCAGGCCCATCACGTCGAACAGGGCGTCGAACCCCCGGCCCAGGCCGAGCGCGAACCGCCCCCCGGTCATGGCGTGCATGGTGGCCCCGAAGGTGGCGGTGACCAACGGGTGCCGGGTGTTGTGGTTGGTGGCCGCGGTGGCGATCCCGATCCGCTCGGTGACGGCCCCCACCGCCCCGCACAGCGTGGGGGCGTCCTTCACGTTGAAGCGCTCCGACACGAACGCGCTCCCCAGGCCCAGGAGCTCGCCGTCACGTGCTTCGTCGAGCGCGGCCCGCGGCGACGACGCATGACCCGCCAGCACGTAGAAGCCCAGCTCGGCGAGCAGGTCGGGCGGGGCAGCATCGGCCAGCATGGTCGAGGACCCTACGCGGGAGGGCACCGGCCCGGGCGGGCCACCGGCTAGAACCGCGCCCATGCGCCGCCACCCCCACCACGCCCGCGCCGTCGCAGTAGCCATCGCCCTGGCGGTGGCGACGGCCGTGGTGCCGGCCGGCGGACCCGACATCGGCGCCGCCGAGCCTGCCGCCACGGTGAGCGCCGAGGGGGACCTGATGGACTTCGGGCCGATGCGGGGCCCGGTGGCGGGGCTCACCGTCCGGGTCCTCGAGCAGCCCGAGCGCACCACCACCACCGACGGCGACGGCCACTGGCGGATCGAGGGCCTCCCCGTCGGGTCGACGGCCACCTTCGCGGTGGACACCGGTGAGCGGTTCCCGATCCAGACGGCCACGTTCACCATGGGCACCGAGGACCTCGATCGCGTGGCGTTCCAGTCGCCCACCCAGGAGATGGTCGACCTGCTCGCCGACATCGTGGGCCA
>CAZIVZ010000309.1:0-4579 GCA_964542495.1 uncultured Aquihabitans sp. | reverse complement strand
CACCCTCGTGCCCGGCGGGTTCGTGACGCGCCGCCTCGCCCGTGACCGCGACCCCATCGTGGGGTGGCTGGCCGACGTCCACCCGCACACCACCTTCACCACCTCGGTGTGCACGGGCGCCCTCCTGCTCGGTGCGGCCGGCATCCTCGACGGCATCGACGCCACCACCCACTGGTGCGCCTACGACGAGCTGGCCTCCTACGGCGCCCGCCCGACCGAACAGCGGGTGGTCCGGCGGGGGAAGGTGTGGACGGCGGCCGGCGTCTCGGCCGGCATCGACCTCGCCCTCGCCATCGTGGCCGAGCTCGAGAGCCCCGAGATGGCCCAGGCCGTGCAGCTCGGGATCGAGTACGACCCGCAGCCGCCCTACGACTCGGGCTCGCCGTCGAAGGCCGACCCCGCCATCGTCGATCTGGTCCGGGCGTTCTCCGACGCCCAGGTGGATCCGGGCGACGTGGCCTGACGCGGGGTCAGGACACCGTCACGACCGGGTCGTGGCCGGGCTCGAGCCGCAGCACCGTCCAGGCGGGATCGGCGTCGTCGAGGGCACCGGCAAGGTCGTCGGCGGACCGGGCCGAACCGGCCACGAGGGTGAGCGATCCCCCGTCGCCGCCGGCGCCGTTCACCTTCCAGCCGGCGGCACCCGCCCCGGCTCCGATCGCGATGGCCCGCCGGTGCGCCTCGCCCACCAGCGCCGGGTGCAGATCCTCCTGGGCCCGGGTGGCCTGGCACAGGACCTCGGCCCAGCCGTCGACGTCGCCCACCTCCAGGGCGGCCGCGGCCCGGCCGGCGAGCTCGGCCAGGCGGCGCAGCGCGGCGCGGACCCGGTCGTGGTGGGCGCCCCCGCAGGCGGTGACGGCGGTGATCACCTCGTGGTGCACGGCCGAGGAGTCGTGGGCGTCGAACACCACGGTCACGAGCCGTTCAGCGAGCGCGCCGGCCACGTCGGGTGCCAGGTCGATCGTGCGGGCCCGCACCTCGGGGTAGGGGGCCACGGCCAGGTCGAGGCAGCCGCCCAGCGCTGCCGCCCACTGATCCTGCACGCCCGACTCACGCCCGGCGCGGTCGGTCTCCACCCGATGGGCCCGCCGGGCCAGGTCCTCCGGCGAGGAGCGGCCTGACCTGTCGACGGTGGCGATCAGGGCGTCGAGCGCGGCGAGCACCGCCACCACCACCGAGGCCGACGTCCCGAGCGACGCCCCCGGAGGCACCGCTGAGGTGATCGTGAGGGTGATCGCGCGGTCGCCGGGAACGGCCACCGTCTCGAGCGCCTCGGCCACGGCGTGGGCCAGCAGGGGGTGCTCGGCGGGCACCGGAGCACCCCAGTCGCCACCCGGACCGGGTCCGCAGCCCGCATCGAGACCGAGCGCCGGGGCCACCAGTCGGACCGGCGCAGCGCGCGGCGCCCGCCGCGCCACCTCGGCCGTGGCCTCCACGCCGGGCCCCACCGCCAGCGAGCACACGCGGCCGGGCGAGCCGAACCAGGTGTCGGTCCAGCCGCCCACATCGGCCACGCGCACGGGCGCGGTGGCCACGGCCCGGCGCCCCAGCGCCCAGCCTCCGGTCACGGGGAGGCCGGGGGCACGACGCGGTCGGCGCGGGCGGCGCGACGCTCCCGCCACCGTCGCCGCAGGCCCGCGAGGGCCTTGGCGAACGCGTAGATCACCCCCACCGCGGTCACGACCAGGACCACCGTGACCACCCCCGCCACCGCCGGGTACGCCAACGCCAGGGCCATGAGCCCGGCCACCACGCCGTCCTCGCCGAGCGAGAGGACCACGTTGCTGACCGGCTCGGGCGACAGGTTCGCCGTGGCCCGGGCGGATGCCTTGGCGCCGTGGGCGGTGAGCGAGAACCCACCCGACACCAGCCCCGCGACCACCTCGGACGATCCCGCGTCGTGGGCGAGGGCCACGCCGAGCAGGGCGCCGCCCACGGGCCGCACCACCGTGTGCACCGCGTCCCACGCGCTGTCGAGCCACGGCACCTTGTCGACCACGAACTCCACCGCGTAGAGGGCGGCGACCAGCACGAGGAACCACGTCGACTGGAGCTGGGCGGGGGTGTCGGCCCAGCCCAGGCGACCGGCCAGGCCCAAGATGAGGGCGGTGCCGTACAGGTTCAGCCCGCTGGCCCACCCCGACGCGGCGATCGTCCCGAACGGCATGGCGAGAGAGGTTGTCAGGCGGTGGGACCCGGCGCCTGGCGTCCGGTCAGTCCCACCACAGGTCGTGGGCCAGCACGCCGCGGGCGATGAGGCCCAGCTGCACCTGGCTGGTGCCCTCCACGATGGTCAGCTGCTTGGCGTCGCGGTAGTACAGCTCGGTCATGTGGTCCTTCATGTAGCCGGCAGCACCCAGCATCTGGAGAGCGATGTTCGACGCCTTCACCGCCACCTCGGTGGCGTAGTACTTCGACATCGACAGGAAGGGCACGTGCTCCTTCTGGAACTGGCCCCGATCGGCCATCCACGCGGCGCGGTACGTGAGGAGCCGGGCGGCCTCGATCTCGGTGGCCACCTGGGCGATCTGCCACTGGATCCCCTGCATGTCGGCGATGGTCTTGCGGAACGCGGCCCGCTCCTTCACGTACTCGGTGGCGTACATGAGGGCGCCCTCCGCCAGCCCGATGCCCCGGGCGGCCACGATCGGCCGCATGGAGTTGAGGCCCTGCATGGCGAGCTGGAACCCGCCCACCTCGCCGATCACGTTGGCCGCCGGGACGCGCACGTTCGTGAGCAGCAGCTCGCCGGTGTCGACGCCGCGCACGCCCATCTTGCGATCGGTGCTCCCCACCTCGACGCCGTCCCAGGCCCGCTCCACGATGAACGCGGTGATGGCGTCGTGGTTGCGAGCGGTCACGTCGTCGGACGTCTTGGCGAACACCGTGTACCAGTCGGCCTGGACCACGCCCGAGATCCAGCACTTGGTGCCGTTGAGCACCCACTCGTCACCATCACGCACCGCCTTGGTGCGCATGCCCATGACGTCGCTGCCCGCCTGGGGTTCGGACAGGCAGAACGCGCCTCGCCTGGTGCCGTCGGCGATGGGGGCGATGTAGGTCTCGTTCTGGTCGCGCGTGCCGGCGATCATCACCGGACCGGTGGGCAGCCGGGTGAGCAGCAGCATCAGCGCGGCCGTGTTCGAGTATTTGGCCACCTCCTCGATGGCCAGGGTGAGGCCGAGGATCCCGGCTCCCGAGCCGCCCAGGTCGGTGGGGATGCACAGGCCGAGCAGGCCGGCGTCGCGGAACACCTCGAAGAGGTCCTGGGGGTACTCCCCCGTCTCGTCGATCTCCCGGGCGCGGGGCTTGACCTTGTCCTGGGCGATCCGCCGACACGTCTCCTGGAGGGCCTGCAGTTCGTCGGAGAGCTCGAAGTCCATGGCCGGTGACGGTACCCGCGGCTCGACGCCCGAGCGGCAGGTCAGAGCTGGAGAGCCATCTCCACCTGGCGCAGCTTCGGGTCGAGCTCGTAGGGCATGGCCCGGCCGGTGGGACCGAACCCCTGCCCCTCGTAGAACCGGCGGGCGTACTCGTTGCGCTCCACCACCCACAGGCGCAGGCGCGTGGCCCCCACCGAGCGCGCCCAGCTCGCCACGGCCGCGATCAGGCCGTCGGCCACCCCGACGTCGCGGTGCCCGGGGGCCGACCAGAGCCCGAACAGGTTCACGCCGTCGCGGTTGGCGTAGGCGCCCACCACGCCCACCGGCTCGGCCCGGTCGGCGACCTCGGCGAAGAACGTGGCCTGCAACGGCCCCGAGGCGTTGGCCAGCGCCGCCTCGGTCCAGTGGTCGTCGCCGTGGGCCTCGGCGCGCGCCAGCGTGGTGGTGGCGTCGCCGGGGGCATCGGCCAGGGCGGCCAGCCGCACCGCTCGCAGGACCGGACCCTCGTCGGGACGGAGGCGACGTACGACGGGCACGATCGGCACCGGGCGGCGCAGCCCGGGGCTCAGGCGGTGCGGCGGCGCTGGCGGATGATCCGACGACGCTCCCGCTCGGTGCAACCGCCCCACACGCCTTCCTTCTCCCGCCGGGCCAGCGCGTACTCCAGGCAGGCGCCCTGCACCGGACACACACCGCACACGCTCTTGGCGACCTCGGCCTCCTCGTCGGTCTCGGGGTAGAAGGTCTGGGGGTCCAGGCCGTGGCAGGCGGCCTTGTTGCGCCAGGACGTGTTCATGGGTGGAGGGTCGCTCCCTCGACGGCTGTCGGGCTGACGACGGAGGCCTCGGGTAGGCCCCGCCTGGTGGTCCGCTCGCGAGCCAGGAGGGGGGATCTGGCCCCGCCCGGGGGGCGTGCGAAGCGCCGAGTATGGCCGCGCTCCCCCTGGGGTGTCCACATCGCCCGGCCCCCGACGACTGTGGGGCCGACTGCGGCTCGGCCGTAGGATCGCCGCCATGCCCAGCGCCGAATCCGCACCGCGAGCCACCCGATGATCGGCCCCGGCTGGTTCGATCGCGCCGAGGGGGTGCGCCGGCTCGCCGACGACCCGTTCGACGTGCTGGTGGTGGGCGGCGGCATCGCCGCGGTGGGCGCGGCCCTCGATGCGGCGTCTCGCGCCGTGCGCGCCGCGCTGATCG
>CAZIVZ010000308.1:0-4596 GCA_964542495.1 uncultured Aquihabitans sp. | reverse complement strand
GAGCATGCGCACCGCGTTGTTGAGGTACGGGAAGAGCAGGGCGTTGACGATGAAGCCGGCCCGGTCCTTCACCTCCACCGGGTCCTTGCCGCACGTGCGGGCGAACTCGGTGACGGTGGCCACGGTCTCGTCGGACGCGGTGAGCGGACGCACGATCTCCACCAGCGACATCATCGGGGCGGGGTTGAAGAAGTGCACCCCCACCACCCGGTCGGGGCGGTCGGTGACCACGGCCATGTCGATCACGGGGAGGGTGGAGGTGTTGGTGGCCAGGATGGCGTCGGCCTTGACCACCAGGTCGAGCTCCTTGAACAGCTCGGTCTTGACGGCGAGGTCCTCGACGACCGACTCGATCACCAGGTCGCAGTCGGCGAGGTCGTGCAGGTTGGCGGTGGCGCTCACGCGCGCCCGCACGGCCTGGCTCTCCTCCTCGGTGAGCTTGCCGCGCTCGACCTGCTTGGCCAGCGACTTCTCCAGCGACGCCACCATCGCGTCGGCCGACTCCTGCTTGCGGGACCGCAGCACCACGTCGTGGCCGGTCTTGGCCGCCACCTCGGCGATGCCCGACCCCATGATCCCCGAACCCAAGATTCCCACGCGCTTGATCGTCATGGGCGGTCAAGCTACCGAGCACCGCCCGCCGGTGCCCAACCGAGGGCGACGCTGAGACGGCTAGGCGGCCCACCGTCACTAGGGTCACGGGCCATGGCAGGACAACTGGCCCTGATCGGTGGCGGCGAGTTCAGTGAGGGCTGCTCGTTCGACGCAGCGCTGCTGGAGGCCAGCGGCGCGCGGGAGGTGCTCGTGCTCCCCACGGGCGCGGCCTACGAGCACCCGCAGCGGTCGGTGGAGCAGGCCGTGAGCTGGTTCGACCGCCTGGGCGTGGCGGCGCGCGGGCTCGACGTGCTGGCTCGTCCCGATGCCCTCTCCGCTGCGCACGCCGAGGCGGTGGCGTCGTCGAGGTTCACCTACCTGGTGGGCGGGTCGCCCATGCACCTGCGCTCGGTGCTCAAGGGCTCGCCGGTGTGGGACGCCCTGGTGGCCGCCTGGCAGGGAGGCGCCACGCTCGCCGGCTCGTCGGCCGGGGCGCAGGTCCTGTGCGACCCGATGGTCGACCCGCGTGGCGGAGCGTTCACCCTGGGCCTCGGCCTCCTGTCGGGCGTGGCCGTGATCCCGGCCCACGACACCTGGTCCGAGGACGCGGCCCACCGCACCCTGAAGATGAGCCCGGCCACGCTGGTGCTGGCCGGCATCGACTCGCGCACCGCGCTCATCCGCGAGCCCGACGGCTCGTGGCGCAGCGAGGGCGCCGGTGAGGTGGCCGTGTTCCTCGGCGGCCGGCCGGCCGACCTCTCGGCGCTGCCGGCGTCGATCTGACCGGTCCCGGCGCCAGGGCCGGGGACCGACGCCTCAGCGCTCGGTGATCGTGACCCGGGTGATCGACACGGGCTTGGACGGCGCGCCGGACCCGTCGTCGAGGTTGGCGATCTTCTCGAGCACGTCGAGGCCTGCGGTGGTCCGCCCGAACACCACGTAGGTGCCTGCCGCGTCGCCGAGCTGGGCATCGCCCAGGTAGGAGCCGCCCTCGTTGGCGAGGAAGAAGAACTGGGCGCTGGCGCTGTCGGGTTCGGACGTGCGGGCCATGGCGAGCACGCCGGGGGCGTAGTCGGCCGAGGTGAACGGCAGGGCCTCGTCGGCGATGGTGTAGCCCGGCCCGGGGTCGGCCGCATCCTGGGTGTGGGGCGAGCCGCCCTGGATGATCCCGCTGCTGGCCTCGGTCCGGAACAGCGAGGTGCCGTCGTAGTACCCGAAGCGGGCGAGGGTGACGAAGTTGTTGGTGGTGAGCGGCGTCTTGTCGGTGTCGAGCTCGACCGTGAGGGTGCCCTCGGAGGTCTCCACCTCGGCCACGTACGCCTTGTCCGGGTCGATGCAGCGGGAGGGCGCGGCGTCGAAGTCGATCACCGGGTCGGCGACGCCGTCGGCGGCCGGGCACTTCCCGGTCCCGTAGGCGAGGTCGTCGGCGCTCTCGGTGGGCGCCGCGGTGGTGGAGCTCCCGCCGTTCGTGCTGGCCCCTTCGGTGTCGTCCGACGAGCAGCCGCTCAGCGCCGACAGCAAGAAGCCGGTGACGATGATGGCGGCCACCAGGATCACCACGTTGCGGATGAAGCGGTTCCGCCTCCGTTTGGCCTCCTCGGCCGCCTGGGCGGCCAGCTTCGCCTCGCGGTTGGCCTTCTGTCGTTCTCGCTTCTCGGTACCCATCGGGGCCGCACCCTACCGGCGCCAGGGGGTTCGATCGGGCGCGCCGTCGAGCGTCGGGCCCTGCCGACGGAGGACCCATGGGGACGGATCGGAGTCGCGAGGTCGCTCCGCGTGGTCGCCAGGCAGCAGAATGGCGGGCATGGTGGGCGACGGGCCCGAGCCCGACGAGGAGACGGACCCCGGCGAGGGTCACGAGGAGCCCGACGACCAGGAGTTCACGAGGTCGGTCGGGCAGCGCCTGCGCGCCGTGCGCCAGGCCCAGGGCCTCTCGCTCGCCGAGGTGGAGACGCGCTCGGAGGGACGCTGGAGCGCGTCGGCGGTGGGCGCCTACGAGCGTGGGTTCCGCACGCTGTCGCTGCCCCGCCTGAAGGCTCTGGCCGACTTCTACCGGGTTCCGGTGGGGGTGATGCTGGGAGAGCCGGCGCCGTTGCCCGCCACCCCCGAGCGCCACAAGATCGTGCTCGACCTCGAGGCCCTGAACCTGATCGACCCGGCCGCCCCGATCCGACGTTTCGTCCAGTCGATCATCGAGTCCCGCGGCGACTTCAACGGCAAGATCCTCTCGCTGCGCCACGACGACCTGAAGGCGTTGTGCACCCTTGCCGGCGGCGACATCCCCACCGGCATCGCCCAGTTGCGGGCCTGGAACGTGATGATCAAGGGCCCGGAGATCCCCGAGGACCCGATGCGAGACCTCTGAGGGGGCGAGCCGCTACCGGTTGGAGGTCGCCCGGGGCGAGCCGGTACCGTCGCTGGCCGTGGCCGTGGTCGTACAGAAGTTCGGAGGCACCTCCGTCGCCGATCCCGAGCGGATCCGCGAGGTGGCCGACCACGTCCGGCGCACGGTGCGGCGCGGCGACCAGGTGGTCGTGGTGGTCTCGGCCATGGGCAAGGAGACCGACGAGCTGTTGCACCTGGCCAGCCAGGTCTCGCGCACCCGGCCCGGGCGTGAGATGGACATGCTCATCACCGCCGGCGAGCGCAAGGCAACCGCGCTGCTCTGCATGGCGCTCCACGACCTTGGCGTGCCCGCCGACTCGTTCACCGGCAGCCAGGCGGGGTTCCTCACCGACACCACGCACATGAACGCCAAGATCCTCGAGGTGCGCGCCGACCGCGTCCGTGCCGCGGTGGACGCCGGTCGCGTGGCGGTGGTCGGCGGGGCCCAGGGCGTGTCCACCAACCGCGACGTCACCTTCCTCGGCCGAGGCGGGTCCGACACCACCGCGGTGGCGCTGGCCGAGGCGCTGGGCGGCGTGTGCGAGCTCTACACCGACGTGTCCGGCGTGTTCACCACCGACCCCCGCGTGGTGGCCGCGGCCCGCCGGATCAACCGCATCTCCTTCGACGAGATGCTCGAGATGTGCGCGGCGGGCTGTCCCAAGCCGGCCATGCGGGCCGTGGAGTTCGCCCGCACCCACGGCGTGCGCCTGCACGTGCGCTCGGCCTTCACCTGGGAGCCGGGCACCTGGATCACCGAGGAGGAGTCCGACATGGAAGACGCCATCGTGTCCGGGGTGGTGGGTGACGCCTCCGAGGCCAAGATCACCATCAGCAGCGTCCCCGACCAGCCCGGGGTGGCCGCCAGGATCTTCCGCTCGCTGGCGTCGGCCGACATCAACGTCGACATGATCGTCCAGAACGTGTCCGAGGCCGGGATCACCGACATCTCGTTCACCCTCCCCTCCGACGACCTCCAGAAGGCCTCAGCGCTGCTCGACGGTCTGGCGTCGGAGGTCGGCGCCGACCGCGTCACGCCCGACGACTCCGTGGCCAAGGTGTCGCTGGTGGGCGCGGGCATGAAGACGAACCCCGGGGTTGCTGCCACGGTCTTCGAGACCCTGGCCTCCAACGGCATCAACATCGAGATGATCTCCACGTCGGCCATCCGCATCTCCTGCGTGGTGGCGGGCGACGAGTGCGACCGTGCCGTGGCCGTGCTCCACACCGCCTTCGGTCTCGACGCCCCCGTGCGCTGACTGTGCCCGCCGATTTCGGCTGGGGCGCGCTCGGGGGCCGCCGGTAGCCTCGCGTGCATGCGCGTAGGGATCGTTGGTGCAACCGGTCAGGTCGGCGGAGTCATGCGGCGGATCCTCGCCGAGCGGGACTTCCCGGTCACCGAGCTGCGGCTGTTCTCCTCGGCTCGCTCCGCCGGTCGCGAGCTCGACTGGCAGGGCACGCCGGTCACGGTCGAAGACGCCGCCACCGCGGACTGGTCGGGTCTCGACATCGTCTTGTTCTCCGCGGGCGGCGCCACCTCCAAGGCGCTGGCCCCCACGGTGGCGGCCGCCGGTGCGGTGGTGATCGACAACTCGTCGGCGTGGCGGATGGACTCCG
>CAZIVZ010000307.1:0-4610 GCA_964542495.1 uncultured Aquihabitans sp. | reverse complement strand
GTGGGTGGTGCTCAACCGGGTGCGCGGGATCCGGGACGCCGGCGTGGTGGTGGTGGCCATCGCCATCTTCAACATCCCCACCGTGATCGCCGGCCTGGGCACCACCACCGGCCTGGTCCGCACCATCTCCCGCCTGCGCGCCACGGCCCGGCCCGAGGAGGTGCCGGTCATGGTGCGGGTGGCCCTGGTGCCCGTGGGGATCGTGAGCCTGGCGTTCGCCGCCGGGCTCTGGCTGGCGGCGCCGTGGCTCGCCGAGCTGTTCGCCGACGGCGCCCGGGTGGACGAGGTGGCCGGCGTGCTGCGGGCGATGGCGCCGTTCGTGCCCTTCGCCACCCTCCACACCGTGGTGGTCCAGGCCACGCGCGGCTTCGACACCATGGTCCCGCAGGTGATGATCGAGAAGATCGGCCGGTCGCTGGCCACGCCGATCCTGGCCGGCGGGGCCGCCGCCCTCGGCGCCGGGCCGCGGGGCGTGGGCGTGGCGTGGGCGGCCAGCAACGTGTTCGCCCTGGTCCTGTCCACCCGTGCCCTCACCACCCGGGTGCGCGCCGCGGTGGCGTCGGCCGAGCACCCGCCCACGCCCGTCACCCGCCAGGCCCGCCGTGAGTTCTGGTCGTTCACCGGCCCCCGCGGCGTGGCCCAGGCCGCCATCGTGGCCGTGAACTGGTTCGACACGATCCTGGTGGGCGCCATCCTCTCCACCAGCGCCGCCGCCATCTACGCGTCGGGCACCCGGTACCTGCTCCCGGGCATCTTCGCCGCCGACGCCCTGGTGCAGGTCACCTCCCCCCGCCTGAGCGCCATGCTCGCCACCGACCGCAAGGCCGCGGCCTCCGAGCTCGTGCAGGCGGTGGCCGGCTGGCAGGTGGTGGTGATGTGGCCCACCTACTTGCTCATCGCCCTGTTCCCCACCCCGCTGCTGCGCGTGTTCGGCCCCGAGGTGGTGGAGGCCCGCGGCGCCCTGGTGGCGCTGGCCGTGGCCATGCTGGTGACGTCGCCGCTCGGGCCGTCGGGCGCGGTCATCCTCATGGCCGGGCGCAGCCGCCAGGCCATGTTCAACACGCTCGTGGTCCTCACCGTCAACATCGCCGGCAACCTGCTGTTCGTGGAGCGCTACGGCATCACCGCCGCCGGCGTGGTCTGGGGCGTCACGATCCTCACCACCGAGGCCCTCACGGGCTGGCAGGCCAACTTCTCGGTGGGCGTGCGCACGCTCGGCCGGCCCGCGCTCACCGCCATCGCGGTGTCGGCCGCCACGGTGGGCGTGGTGGGCCTGGCCAGTCGTCTGGTGCTGGGCGATGACCTCGTGGGGCTGGTGGTGGCCGGTAGTCTGGGCGGCACGTTGTACCTGGTCGGGCTACGGGCATTTCGGGCATCGATCCACCTCGATGCCTGGTGGTCGGGGATCCGCGGCCGATCAGTTCCTGTGGCCGCCACCGCGGCCAGCCCCGCACGAGGAACCCCATGACCGAACTGGAATCCGGATTCCGCGTCAACGACGTGGTCGGCATCGTGAAGCGCCGCTCCGCGATCATCCTCGCGTCGTCGGCGGTGGGCCTCCTGCTCGGCTACCTCGTCTTCGCGTCGGCGCCGCCGAAGTACAGCGCCACCTCGCGCGTGCAGGTGAAGACGCTGATCCAGAACCCGCTCGATCCCGGGCCCAAGGACACCCAGAAGCTCGACGTGGGCACCGAGCAGGACCTGGTGAAGTCCGACGCGGTGGGCGACGCCGTGCGCGAGGAGCTCGACCTCGAGGGCGACAACCGCGCCCTGTTCCGCATGCTCACCGTCACCGCCAAAGAGGACTCGCTGGTCCTCGAGCTCACCGTGGAGTCGGGCTCGGCCGAGAAGGCCCAGGCGGTGGCCAACGCCATCGCCGAGTCCTACCTCGCCGAGCGCCAGCGCCAGGCCACCGAGCGGCGAGACAAGGCCATCGCCCGCATCGACGAGCAGCGCCAGGACGCCAACGCCGCGCTGGCCGAGGCCAACGACGCCTACGCCGACACCGAGCCGGGCTCGCCGGAGCGCTCGGCCGCCCAGGCTGCTGTCCAGGACGCCCAGCAGCGCCTGGCCGACCTCAACGAGTCGCGCTCGATCTGGGTGAACGTCGACACCGAGGACGGGGGCGAGCTGGTGCGGCGCGCCGCGCTCCCCAGCGCGGTGCTGTCCAAGATGGCCCTCGCCAAGGGGGTCGGCGTCTTCGGCCTGTGCGTGCTCGGCGGGTTCGGCCTCGCCCTGCTGGTGGACCGGCGAGACAGCCTGGGCGGGGGCCGGCGCCGGGTGCAGCAGCTCCTTCCCGACGCCAACATCCGCATCCTGCCCACCGCCGGCAACCGCAAGGCCAGCCCGGCCGAGATCGACGCCGCGATAGACCGCCTGGCGGTCGACCTGGTCTCGGGCGGCACCCGCGGCCGCGCCGCGTCGGTGCTGGTGGTCGGCACCCGGGTGGAGCCGCCGCTGGCCCTGGCCGAGGAGCTGGCCGCCAGCCTCACCTTCGCCGGCATCCCCGCGCTGTTCGTGCTGGCCGGCAGCTCGGAGCGAGACGTCCGCCAGGCCCAGGTGGTCACGTCGTTCACCGACCTCATCACCGGGCCAAGCATCACCGGGCCGCCCAGCCTGCCCGCCGAGTCCGGCACCGTGAGCGTGTCGGCCCCCACCGTCACCTGGCTGCGCCCGCGCGGCTCCGCCGAGGCGTCGGGGCTGCTGCGCCGAGCCGTCGTCGAGGCGCTCATCACCCGCGCCGGCCGTGAGGGCTTCGAGGCCGTGGTCTTCGTGGCCGCCACCCCCACCCTCAACGCGGCCGGCGCCGCGCTCGGCCAGTGGGTCGCCAAGACCTCGGTGGTGGTCGAGGACGACGACGGCCAGGCCGTGGAGGCCACGGTCGAAGCGCTCCAGCACGCCGACGTGCGCGTCACCGAGGTCGTCTGGACGTGACCGCGGTCGGGGAACCGGGCGTCGCTCCCGTCGACCCCGACCCCCCCACCCGGCGCACCGAGCGCGTCCGGACGCTTCGGCCCACCCGCGCCACCTGGCCGCTGTGGGCGATCACCGCGGGCATGCCGCTCATGTTCGTGATCGGGGCCCACGGCCTGGTGTGGCCGTTCGTGTCGGTGGTCCTGCTCCTGCGGCTCGTGCGCCACCGCGACGCCACCTTCCCCTGGACCTCGCTCCCGCTGGTGCTGTTCGTGTGCTGGGCGCCGCTCAGCTTCTCGGCCACCACCCCGTCGGCCCTGCCGATCTTCACCTACCGCTGGCTGCTGTTCGCCGGGTGCCTGGCCCTGCTCGTGTGGGTGATCAACATGCCCACCGACACGCTGCCCACGGACCGCATCGTCGACTGGCTGGCCGCTCTGTGGATCGCCACCATCGCCCTCGGCTACGTCGCCCAGGTCCTGCCGAACCTCGACATGCCCTCGCCGCTCAGCACCGCGCTCGGGCCGCTCGGCCGGGTGGACTTCGTGGCCCGCATCAGCAGCTGGCACCTCGCCGACAACGACGAGTTCCTGACCACGAGCTACGCCCGACCCGCGGCACCGTGGGCCGCGGCCAACAGCTGGGGTGCGGCGGTGGGCATCCTGACCCCGTTCTTCATCCGGTCGTGGCTGGTCGACGCCTCCCGCCGGCGCCGCCAGGTGGGCATCGCGCTCCTGTTCGCCAGCGCCGTGCCGATCGTGATGTCCGCCAACCGCGGGTTGTGGATCGGGCTCGTGGTGGCCCTCGTGTACTACGCCGCCCGCAAGGCGTTCCGCGGCAAGTTCGGCGCCGTCGCCGTGCTGTTCGCGGCGGTCGCGCTGGTGGGGGTGGGCCTGGTGGTCACGCCGGCCGGGAGCCTGGTCAACGACCGGATCAACGGCTCCGGCGACTCCAACGAGGCCCGATCCGAGCTCTACGCCGATGCCTGGAAGGGGGCGCTGGACTCGCCGCTGGTGGGCAACGGGGTGCCGAGGCCCACCAACTACTACGAGCACTCACCCCCGGTGGGCACGCACGGCCTGGTCTGGTACCTCATGTTCATCCACGGGTTCGTGGGCCTGGCGCTGTTCCTCGGCTGGCTGGGCCTCGAGGTGTTCCGATCCGGGCAGGTCCGCACCACCCTAAGCTGGTGGGCGCACCTCAGCCTGGTCATCGCCCTGGTGGAGGTGCCGTACTACGGCCTGCTCCCCCACGTGATGATCATGGGGATCGCCGCCGGCATCGCCCACCGGGAGGCCCTCGCCGCTCGTTCGCTGGCCCGCGGGCTGAGAGCGGCTCCTCACGCTCCGTAGCGAACATCTGCTCATTGCCACGAAGCGTGGCGATGAGGTACCGTGATGGTGGCACCGGCGGGGAGCCGGTCGTCAGCGGGGAGCGGTCAGATGGCAGGGCACGTCGGTCGATCGGGTCGAACGAGGCGGGTCGCGCTCGTGGTCGCCCTGCTGGGGCTGCTCGGCGCCGGGCCGGTGGCGACGGCCCCGGCTGCGGCGGCTACGGCGATGGCCGGCGACGGCACCACCGCGGCCACCGCCGGCGCCTCGTGCTGGGGCATCAAGGCCCAGCACCCCGACGGCCCCACCGGCACCTATTGGCTCTGGACCGCCCAGCTCGACCGCCCCGGGCAGTACCACTGCGAC
>CAZIVZ010000306.1:0-4611 GCA_964542495.1 uncultured Aquihabitans sp. | reverse complement strand
CGACCCGTTCGACCTCGCCGACGTGGCTCACGCCTACGACGCCCTGGAGCACGGGCGTCTCCAGGGCCGGGCGGTGATCCGACCCTGAGCCGCTTGGTGAGGGCCGCGATCCTGGGCCTGGTGCTGGTCGGCGCGGCCTGGGCGTTCGCGCCCATCGGTTTCAACCCCACCGACGACGGCCTGATCGTGGCGCAGTCGTCGCGGATCCTCCACGGTGACGCCCCCCACCTCGAGATCACCTCGCCCCGCCCGCTCGGGTCGCCGCTGCTGCACGTCGTCGACGTCGTCCTCCCCACCCCGGTGCTCTTCACGTCGCGCGTGATCGTGCTGCTCGAGCTCCTGGTCGTGGCCGTGCTGTCGGTGCGGCTGCTGCGGTCCTCGCCGATCGGCCGCTGGGGCGCCACCGAGCTGGCGCTGACGGTCGTCGCGTTCGTGGTGAACCTCCACACCTTCCCGCTGATGAGCTGGCACACCGTCGACGGGCTCCTGCTCGGCATGGTCGCGCTGGCCGCGGTGCAACGGGGGGCCGAGCGCTCGTCGCTGCGATGGATCGCGCTCGGGGCCTTCGTGGCCGGATGTGCTCCGCTGGTGAAGCAGAGCTTCGCTCCCGTCCCGCTGCTCGTCGCGGCCTGGGCGTGCTGGCGCCACCACCTGGCGAAGCGGGGCGAGGGTGCGGGCTCGGTGGGTTGGCTGCGGTTCGGCGCCGCCCTCCTCCCAGCCGTGCTCCCGGGCGCGGCCTATCTCCTGTGGGTGGCGCGGACCTCGTCGATCGCGGGGGCGACCGACCAGATGTCGGCTGCCTCCTCCGTCGAGACGACCGCGGGGTTGGAGCTCTCGGTGTCGTTGAAGCTGGTGGGCCTGCTCGTCGCCGTGGTCCTGCTGGTCGTGGTTGCCCAACGCCAGCGAGCCGGGGCCTCCTCCGGCCCGGAGGGACCTCTGCCGGCACCACTGCGCCTCGCGGTGGGCGCCACCTCGGTCGTGCTGATCTGCCTGGCCCTGGCCGCTGTGGGGTCGGGCGAGCTCCTCGGTGGGGGCACGTGGAGCGCAACGCTGTGGTGGCTCGCTCTGTTCAGCGCGCTGCTCTGGTCTGGGCTCAGCGAGGACCTCGACCTCGCCGGTCTGGCCGTGCCTGCGCTCGGCTGGATGGCGTCGCTGTCGTGGGGGTACCCGGTGACGACCCTGATGGCCGGCTCACTGCTCGTGGTCGTGCTCGTGCGGGCCGGGCAAGCGCTCGGTGCGGTTCGGGTCGATGAGCTCGGGTCGAGTGGACGCCGGGTCCCGGTGCTCGGTGCGGTGGCCCTGGCCGTGGCGCTGGTGGCGCTCTCGGTCGACGCTCGTCGGACCACGGTCTACCGGGACGTGGCCGCCGCCGACCAGCACGCCGATCTCGGCGCGGTCTTCGACGGCGCACGCGGCGTCCGCACCAACCAGACCACCGCCGCCTACCTCGGCCAGGTCCGCGACTGCCTGGCGGCACATCCGGCCCGCCGCCTGGCGGTGCTGCCGGACAACCCGGTGGTGCCCCTGCTGGTGGATCGGACCAACCCGTTCCCGCTGGACTGGTGGTACCCGCTCGAGATCGTGGCCGACCGGGGCCGCATCCTCGAGGCCGTCGCCGAGGTCGACCGGAAAGGCGACTACCTCGTCTTGTTCCAGACCGTGAGCGCCGCCGACCTGGCCACGTCGGGCTCGTTGCCCCCGGCCGCCGCCGACGCCCGGTTGTTCGATTACAGACGGGGCATGGTGGCCGACGTGTTCGACGCGCTCACCGGCAGGGTGGTGGTCTGCGGCTCGTTCGTGGCGCGGTACTCACCCGGCTGACCTGGCTGACCCGGCCGCTACTGTCCGGCCATGGGGGAGGGGGTGGGGTGAGCGCGTCGGCCACACCCACCTCGGCACCCACGGGGGCCGAGACCGGCTGGGCCTACCGTCCCCACCTGGACGGCATCAGGTCGGTCGCCGTCTACCTCGTGGTCCTCTTCCACGCCGGCGTCGGCAGGCTGTCGGGCGGGTTCATCGGGGTCGACGTGTTCTTCGTCCTCTCGGGCTACCTGGTGACGAGCCTGCTCGTGCGCAACCTGCGCCGGGACCGGTCGGTGGACCTGAAGCGCTTCTACGCCGGCCGGTTCCGGCGGTTGCTGCCCGCGTCGGCGGTGGTGCTGGTGGTCACCGCCGTGGTCTTCCGGTACCTCGCCGCACCCTCGGAGGCGGCCGGCGCGCTGGGCCAGATGCGGGCCAGCGCGATGTACTACGCCAACTGGGCGTTCGTGGCCGATGCCCAGGACTACTTCGCCGCCGACCTCGACCAGAGCCCCGTGCTCCACTTCTGGTCGCTGGCGGTGGAGGAGCAGTTCTACATCCTGTGGCCGTTGGCCCTGGCGCTCGTCTACCGCCTGACCCGACCGATGGGCGTCCGGCAGTGGGCCGCCGTTCGAGGTGTGATCGTCGCCGCGATGGCGGCCTCCGCCGTCGGTGCCGCCTGGGTGGCTCGTACGGACCTGACCCGCGCCTACTACGGCACCGACACCCGGGCGTACCAGTTGCTGGCCGGTGCCCTGCTGGCCGTGTCGCCCGGGGTCGTCGACGTGGCCCGGCGCACGCTCGCCCCGCGCGCCTTCGACCTGATGAGCGGCCTCTGCGTGCTCGCGCTCGTGGTGGTGGCCACCCCGTGGTTCGGCGTCTCCGCCGTCACCCGCGGCCTCGTGGTCACCGTGATCACCGTCGTGATCCTCGTCGCCCTCGAAGCCGGCGGTGCCGGGTGGGTGAAGCGGGCGCTGTCGCTCCCGCCGCTCGTCTACCTCGGACGCATCTCCTACGGCACCTACCTGTGGCACTGGATCGTCATCGTGGCGCTCGAGCGCGAGCTCGACCTCTCCACCCGGGGCGTGGCCGTTGCCACCATCCTGGTGGCCACCGGCCTGGCCTCGCTCAGCTACCAGATCCTCGAGATGCCCGTGCGCCGCGGGCCCGCCCTGGACCAGCGCCGGATCCAGGTCATCGCCACCGGCCTCGCCCTCAGCCTCCTGCTCGGCACAGTCGTCCTCCCGCGGCTCCTCACCGCCCGGGGGGAGCAGGTGGTCACCGTCGCGCCTTCGACCCGGGGTCCCAGCCCCCGGCAGGCGTCCGACGTCGACTGGCCGTTCGCCAAGGGAGATGTCCAGCCCTTCGACGACTGCGCGCGGCGCGGCCCTGCGGCCTGCACCCTCGTGAAGGGAACGGGGCCCAAGGTCCTCCTCCTGGGCGACAGCCACGCACTGGCGCTGACGCCCATGATGATCGAGCTCGCCGAGCAGCGGTCCCTGACCCTGTCGGTCGTCACGTCGCCCGGCTGCCCGTGGGCGGTCGGGCTGGTGGACCTCGACCCGGACGCCGAGGGCTGCCAGGACCGGCGCTCCCGGTGGTACCGCGAGATCGTCCCCGCGCTGGACCCGGACCTGGTGGTCCTCGCCCAACGGCCCATGACCGACCCGACCAACTCGATCGAGCTGAGCGACGTCGACCGAGGCCGGCTCCCCCAGGGCAGCCGGAAGCTGGTCGAGGCGGTGGAGCTGCGGTCGCGCCAGACCATCGAGCCGCTCGTCGAGGCGGGCCGAGACGTGCTGATCCTGGAGCCCATCCCGGTGCTGCCGAAGGGCCAGGACATGACCACGTGCCTGGCGGAGGCGACCACCACCGACGAGTGCCGCTTCGTCACCGCCACCGCGCCGTCCGACGTGGAGCGGATCTACCGGCGGCTGGCCGACGAGATCGACGGGGTGTCCACCGCCGATCTGGACCGGATGGTGTGCCCGTACCTCCCGATCTGCGACCCGCTCGCCGGACGCGTCGTGGTCTTCCGCGACGACATCCACCTCACCCGCACCTTCGCCGCGTCGCTCGCCGAGCCCTTCGGCCGGTGCCTCACCGAGAGCGGACTGCTCCCGCCCTGATCCCGGTGGAGGCTCAGGCGACGGCGTAGGTGGCGGCGCCCTGGAACTCGATGACCACGACCGGCTCGTCGCCGACGACGTGGGCGTCGTGGCCGGGGGCGATGCGGTAGACGGAGCCGCCCGTGATGTCGCCCTCGGGACCGTCCTGGGGTTCCACGTGCATGGTCCCCGACACCACGTAGCCGACGTGCTCGATCTGACAGGTGTCGGTGCCCACGATCGGCTTGATGCACTCGGACCAGCGCCACCCGGGCTGGAAGGTGAAGCGGCCGACCTCACCCGCGCCGATCTTGACGAGCTCGACGAGGGTGCGCTCTGGGCTGCGGACCTCGTCGGGCGCGGAGAAGTCGTTGACCTCGAATCCGCTCATGGTGGTTCCTCCTGTGCGATCCCGGGTGTGGATGGTCAGGCCCAGCCCCCAGAACCCGGTGGGGGACCAGGCGTCCATCCAGTGTGACGGCATCGTCTGCAGCCGTCGAGGGTTCGTCGCCACGAGTTGCGTCAGCGGAGCACGCGGTGGTTGGTGCGCCCCGGGGGATTCGAACCCCCAACCTGTGGATTAAGAGTCCATTGCTCTGCCGTTGAGCTAGAGGCGCGTGGCGACTCTAGTGCACCGCCCTCGGGGCCACGCCAACCGTTCCGGGGCCGTCCCTTCACCGTCCAACCAGAGGATTGCTGCCAA
>CAZIVZ010000305.1:0-4614 GCA_964542495.1 uncultured Aquihabitans sp. | reverse complement strand
GACTACGTGCCCTTCGGCATCGGCCAGGCGCTCGGGGCCTACGCCGGGGGCAACAGCCTCGACAACACCCTCCGGGTGCTGCGGATCGTGCCCACCGAGTGGGTGCTGCTCGACATCCGGGTCGACGGCATCGACCACGGGTTCGGCCACGGCACGGTGCACCTGTTCGCCCAGGACGGAACCCTCATGGCCACCGCCAGCCAGTCCACCATCGTCCGCTACTGGGAGCCGATGAACCCCGGCACCAAGCCCCAGGCCGACCACGCCGCGCCGGTTCCCGACGCCGACGCCCCCTCCGAGGAGACCCCATGACCTACCAGGGCTACGGGATGACCATCCCCTTCGACGGGGTCCCGCTGCACGCGCAGCGCGACTGGATCGTCGAGCTGGAAGACCTGGGCTACACCGACGTGTGGTCGAGCGAGGCCAACGGCGCCGACGGGTTCACGCCACTGGCCCTGGCATCCACGTGGGCGCCCTCGCTCCGCCTCGGCTCGGCCATCGTGCCGTCGTTCACCCGGGGTCCCGCCACCATGGCCCAGTGCGTGGCCTCGCTGGCCGACGCCGCGCCCGGACGGGTGGCGTTCGGCATCGGCACCTCGTCCAACGTCATCGTCGAGCGCTGGAACGACATCCCGTTCACCGAGCCGTACCAGCGCACCCGGGACGTGGTGCGGTTCCTGCGCACCGCCCTCACCGGCGAGAAGGTCAAGGCCAGCTACGACACGTTCTCGGTCGACGGCTTCAAGCTGGGCCTGGTGCCCGAGCAGCAGCCCAAGATCCTGATCGCCGCCCTGCGCCAGGGCATGCTGCGCCTCGCCGGTGCCGAGGGCGACGGCGCCATCGTCAACTGGCTGGCGGCCGACGACGTCTCCACGGTGGTGCCCCACGTGCACCGGGGCGGACCCGACAAGGAGGTGGTGGCGCGGATCTTCGTGGCCCCCACCACCGACCGCGACACGGTGATGGCCCTCGGCCGCTACGCCATCGCCGCCTACCTCACGGTGCCGGTGTACGCCGAGTTCCACCGCTGGCTCGGCCGCGGCGAGCTGCTCCAGCCGATGTGGGACCTCTGGGCCGCCGGCGACCGCAAGGGCGCGCTCGCCGCCATCCCCGACGAACTGGTCGACGCCCTGATCGTGCACGGCAGCCCCGAGGCGTGTCGTGAGCACATCGCCCGCTACCAGGAGAACGGCGTCACCACGCCGGCCCTGGCGATCCTCCCGTTCGGCATCGACCAGCGCCAGGCCATCCGGGACCTCGCCCCCCGATAGCCGGGTCGCGATGGGGTCAGGCCGGGAGCGCCCCGTCGGCTCGCTCCGCCCGGGAGGCGTGCAGCACCCGGGCCGCCAGGACGCCACCGAGCGCGCCGAACAGGTGGCCCGGCCAGGAGATGCCGGGCCGGGGGACCAGGCCCCACAGCACGCTCCCGTAGAGGAACAGCACCACCAGGCCCACCGCCAGGTAGGTCAGCCGCCGCTCGAACAGCCCGCGGGCGAGCAGGTAGGTGAGGTAGCCGAAGACCAGGCCGCTGGCACCGATGTGGTAGCTGTCGGCCTGGCCGACCAACCAGGTGCCGAGGCCGGCGGTGAGGCCGACGATCACCGTGACCCGGAGGAACTGGGCCACCCCACTGGCGGCGATGATCCCGCCGAGGATCAGGAACGGGATCGTGTTGCTGACCAGGTGGGCCAGCCCGTTGTGCAGGAACGGGGCGGTGACCACGCCCACCAGGCCCACCAGCTCGCGGGGTCGGATGCCCCAGCGGTCGAGGTTCGTGCCCGGGATGAGGTCGATGATCTCGACCACCCACATCACGGCCACGAGCAGGGCCACGACCAGGTAGGGGCGGAGCCACCCGGGAAGGTCGAGCTCGGGTCGTTCCCCGTCGGGCGCGCCCACGTCAGCCGCCTCAGCCGCCGATGACGATGACCGGGGGATCGATGCCGTGCTCGGCCTCGCACAGCGCCCGGTAGTACGGGAGGATGCCGTGGGCGTCGATGACCATCTCCACGGAGTCGTCGTCGCGCAGGTTGAGGTTGGCGCCGTAGATCGTGAACCACACGTCGGTGACCTCGGTGTTGGTCTCGGGCACGTTGAGCGTGTGCACCGAGCCGGCGGGTTCGTAGAGGTACGACCCGGCCGTGTTCAGCGCCTCGGGGCTCTCGAGGTAGTGCCAGCTCCCGGTCTGGGTGAAGGCGTACACGTGGCCGGTGTGCTTGTGGCGCTGGATCCGCGCGCCCGGGGGGAACCGGGTGCGGACCACCCACACGCCGGCGGCGAGGTCGACCTGGAGCAGTTGGATCTGCGATCCGTCGCCGGCGTCGACGAAGGGCAGGTCGTCCTGGCCACGGTGGATGGTCTGGGGTTCGAGCTGCAGGTCGGTCACGGGGTGTCCTCCAGGGTCGGGGGCCGTCCTGGGTCGGTCTCGTCGAGCGACGGCCCGGGCCCGGGTGGCAGGTCGGCGAACGCCGGTGGGCGCTTGGCCAGCCAGGCTCGCACACCTTCGCGGTAGTCGTCGCCGCGGATGGTCTCGTCGAGCAGCCGCTCCGACGTGGCCACCGCGGTGCCCACGTCGCCGTGCAGGTCGGCGTAGAGCTGGGCCTTGGCCAGCGCCGCCGACGAGGGGGCGACCTCGGTGGCCACGGCCCGCGCCCACCCGAGTGCGGCCTCGAGCGCCTCGCCGGGCGGGACCACCCGGTTCACCAGGCCCATGGTGGCCGCCTCCTCGGCCAGCACCACCCGGCTGGAGATGAGCAGGTCGGCGGCGTGGCCGATACCCACCAGGCGGGGGAGCACCCACGAGAGGCCGTACTCCGCGGGGAGCCCCAGCCGGGGAGCCGACGTGGTGAGCTTGGCGCCGGCCGACGCGACGCGAAGGTCGCAGAAGCACGCAAGCACCAAGCCGACGCCGGCGGCGGGCCCGTTGATCGCCGCCACCACCGGGAAGCGCAGGCCGAAGTGCCAGGCGAAGGCGTGGTCGTAGGCGGGGCGGGCGCCGTGACCGGGGGTGGCCAGGTCCGGTGGCGTCCCCGGGTCGTAGCGGCCGGCCTCCACGTGGCCGTCCAGGGCGGCGGTGTCGGCGCCGGCGCAGAAGGCCCGGCCCGCCCCGGTGACCACCGCCGCCCGCACCGTGGGATCGGCCTCGAGGTGGGCGAACACGGCGCGGTACTCGGTGTGCATCCGGCCCGTCCACGCGTTGAGGCGGTCCGGCCGGTCGAGGGTGACCACCGCCACCGCGCCCTCGCGCTCGAGGCGGACGGTGCGCAGCTCGTCGAGGTCCATGTCCAGATCGTGCCAGCCGGGCGCGTGGGTGGGGGGCCGGCGCGGCCGCCGGCACGGCCCCTGGGGGTGGCGCGAAGATGCCCGCATGCAGCCGCTCGGGGTCCACCCCGTGTCGATCACGGTGACCGGCGTACACCGATGACCACCCGGTCGGTCGCCCTGCTGCGCAGCGTCAACGTCGGCGGCCGCGGTTCGCTGAAGATGGACGCGCTGCGCTCGGCGTTCACCGACCTCGGCTACGGCGAGGTCTCCACCTACATCCAGAGCGGCAACGTGGTGTTCACCAGCGACGCGCCGGTGGACGCCGGTGATCTGGGGCGGGCGCTGAGCGGCGCGCTGGGAGCCGACCTCACCGTGATGGTCCGTACCGCCGCCGAGCTCCGCGCGGTGCTCGACGGGACCCCGTTCGCGTCGGTGCCGGCGTCGGAGCGCCACGTCGGGTTCCTCGCCGGGGCCCCCGCTCCCGGGGCGCTCGACGGGCTCGACCTGGCGTCGTTCGCCCCGGACGAGGCGATCATCGTGGGGACCGAGGTGCACCTGCGCCTGCCGAACGGCATGGGACGGGCCAAGCTCCCGGTCAAGCTCGGCCGTGCGCTCGACGTGGCCGTGACCTATCGGAACTGGAACACGGTCACCAAGCTGGCCGAGCTCGCCGGCGCGGGGTGATCGGTCAGACGTCGTCGGGCGGGCGCACGGCGGTGCCCATGGCGTGCGCGCCGCCGTCGACGTGGACGATCTCGCCCGTGGTGGCCGGGAACCAGTCCGACAGCAGGGCCACCACGGCGCGCGCCACCGGTTCGGGATCGTCGACGTCCCAGCCGAGGGGTGCTCGGCGGGCCCAGACCTGCTCGATCTCGGCGAACCCGGGGATGCTGCGGGCGGCCACGGTGCGGACCGGACCGGCCGCCACCAGGTTCACCCGCACGTCGAGGGGCCCGAGGTCCCGGGCCAGGTAGCGCGCTGCGGACTCCAGCGCCGCCTTGGCCACGCCCATCCAGTCGTAGGCGGGCCAGGCCGCCGACGCGTCGAAGTCGAGCCCGACGATCGACGACCGGGGCCGCAGCAGGGGCTTCACGGCCTTGGCCAGCGCGGGCAGCGAGTACGCCGACACCTGCAAAGCGGCGGCCACGTCGTCCCACTCGGCGGCGAAGAGGCCGTCCTCCTGGCCGAGACAGGCGGCGGGTGCGAAGCCGATGGCGTGCACCACCCCGTCGACCCGGCCGTGTCGTTCCGCCAGCGACTCGGTGAGCTGCTGGAGGTGGGCGGGATCGGTGACGTCGAGCTCCAGCACCTCGGGCTCGGTGGGGAGCTTGCGGGCGGCGCGACGCG
>CAZIVZ010000304.1:0-4629 GCA_964542495.1 uncultured Aquihabitans sp. | reverse complement strand
CGACGACTTCGCCCCGCTGTTCCCGATGGACCTCATCCTCCAGGAGGTCTCGACCGAGCGCTTCATCGAGATCCCCGGCGCCGTGCAGGACGTGTACCGCCAGTGGCGGCCGAGCCCGCTGTTCCGGGCCCACCGCCTGGAGCAGGCCCTCGGCACGCCGGCGCGCATCTACTACAAGTACGAGGGGGTGAGCCCGGCCGGCAGCCACAAGCCCAACACCGCCGTGCCGCAGGCGTACTACAACGCCAAGGCGGGGGTCCGGAAGCTCACCACCGAGACCGGCGCCGGCCAGTGGGGCACGGCCCTGGCCTTCGCCTGCGCCCTGTTCGACCTCGAGTGCGAGGTGTGGCAGGTGGGGGCGAGCTACGACCAGAAGCCCTATCGCCGGCTCATGATCGAGGCGTTCGGTGCTGCGGTCCACCGCTCGCCGTCGCCGCTCACCGAAGCCGGGCGCGCCTACCTCGAGGCAGACCCGAACCACCCCGGGTCGCTCGGCATCGCCATCTCCGAGGCGGTGGAGGTGGCCGCCCAGGACCCCGAGATCCGCTACGCGCTCGGCAGCGTGCTCAACCACGTGCTGCTGCACCAGACCGTGATCGGCGAGGAGGCCCTCCTCCAGCTGGCCAAGGCCGGCGAGAAGGCGCCCGACGTGATCGTGGGCTGCACCGGCGGCGGGTCGAACTTCGCCGGCCTGTCGTTCCCGTTCCTGCGCGAGAAGCTGGCTGGGAACATGGCGCCGGTCATCCGGGCCGTGGAGCCGGCGTCGTGCCCGTCGCTCACCCGGGGCGTCTACGCCTACGACTTCGGCGACTCGGCGGGCATGACCCCGCTGATGAAGATGCACACGCTCGGCCACGACTTCGTGCCCGACCCGATCCACGCCGGCGGCCTCCGCTACCACGGCATGTCGCCGCTGATCAGCCACGTGTACGAGCTGGGCCTCATGGAGGCCATCGCCGTGCCGCAGACCGAGTGCTTCGCGGCGGGCGTCCAGTTCGCCCGCACCGAGGGGATCCTCCCGGCCCCCGAGCCCACCCACGCCATCGCCGCCGCCGTCCAGGAGGCGCTGCGGGCCAAGGAGACGGGCGAGGAGACGGTGATCCTCACCGCACTCTGCGGCCACGGCCACTTCGACCTGGCCGCCTACGACGCCTACCTCAACGGTCGCATGGTCGACGAGGACGTGAGCGCCGACCGCCTGGCCGAAGGCCTCGCCACCGTCCCCGCCGTGAGCTGATCCCGCCAGCTCGACCCGGCACCGGCCCGGCCCCCGGTCTCGCTCCCGCTCCGGCACCCGGCCACGAGGTGTGCGTGTTCGATGTCGTCACAAGACCCTGAGCACGCACACCTTTCGACCCCGGTCTCGAGGTGTGCGTGTTCGATGTCGTGACAAGACACTGAGCACACACACCTTGCTCGTCGTGGTGGCTGATCCGGGCGGTCCGCCGGGTCTGCCGGGTCGGTCAGCTCGTCTCGGCGCGGTAGCGCGCCACCAGGCGGGCGAAGGTCTCGGCGGGTCGCGAGCCGTCGGGGTCGAAGGCCCGCAGCGGCACGTGGAGGTCGGTGGCGCCGGCCAGGAGCAGGTCCGGCGCGGCGGCGAGGGTGCGGTCGACGTCGGCCTTCCCGGCGGCGTCGCGCGCCACGGGCACCGCGGCCCGAACCCCGAGGGTGGCAGGGTCTCGCCCGGCGGCGGCGAGGGCGGCCCGCAGGGTGGCCACACCGGCGGCGAGACCGGCGGCATCGGTGCCCATGATCGGGATCCAGCCGTCGCCCAAGGTGGTGATGCGAGCCACGTTGCGCGCCGTGAGGGAGCCCGAGAACCACACCGGGAGCGGCTCCTGGTGGGGCACGGGCGCGCACCACACGGTGGTGGCCTCGGACCCCTCGCCCACGGAGACCGGCTCCCCGGTCCAGAAGGCGCGACAGTCCGTGATCCCATCGGTGAGCAGGCGTCCCCGCTCGGCGAAGGAGACGCCCAGCGCGGTGAACTCCTCGGGCTGCCAGCCGGTCCCCACGCCGAGGTCGAGCCGCCCGTCGCTCAGCACGTCGACGGTGGCCGCGGTCTTGGCCAGCAGCACCGGAGGCCGCAGGGGTGCCACCAGCACGCCGGTGAGGAACCGCACCGAGGTGGTCACCGCGGCCAGCGCGGCCACCACGGTCAGCGGCTCGAGCCAGTCGGCCTCGGGACCGGTGGGGAAGGTGCCCCACGGGTAGGCATCGGTGTTGGGCCCGAGCACCACGTGGTCCGAGACCACCAGGCGGTCGACGCCGGCGTCCTCGGCCATGCGGGCCACGTCGAGCAGGTGGCGCCAGTCGTGGCCGTGGCGAGCCGCCGCCGTGCCGAACGTGGGGATGCCCACCGAGAGGGCCGGGCGGGCATGGGTGCTCACCCGCGGGACCGTACCGCCGGTCGTAGGGTCGGGGCGTGGACCTCGGGATCGCAGGGCGTCGGGCGGCGGTGGCGGCGGCGTCGGCGGGGCTGGGGCTGGCCGCGGCGCAGTCGCTGGCAGCCGACGGCGTGCGCGTGGCCCTGTGCGGGCGGGACCGGGCGCGCCTCGACGACGCGGTGGACTCCATCGGCGCCGCCGGTGGCGAGGCCGTCGGCCTGGAGGCCGACGTGTCCACCGCGGCGGGGGCGGCGGGGTTCGTGCGCGATGCCGCCGACGCGCTCGGCGGCATCGACATCCTGGTGGCCAACGCTGGCGGCCCACCGGCCGGCACCCTCGCCTCCACGCCGATCGATGCCTACCTGCCGGCCCTCGAGCTCAACCTCCTCTCGACGGTGGCCATGTGCACCGAGGCGGTGCCGGCCATGGCCGCGCAGGGCTGGGGCCGCGTCGTCGCCATCACGTCCATCTCGGTCCGCCAGCCGATCCCCACGCTGATCCTGTCGAACACAGCGCGGGCAGGGCTCACCGGGTTCTTGAAGACGCTCGCCCTCGAGGTGGCCGGCCAGGGGATCACGGTGAACTCGGTGCAGCCGGGCTCGCACGCCACCGAGCGGCTGCGCTCCATGCACGGCGCTGACCTCGGCGCGGTGGCCGCGTCCACGCCGGTGGGCGAGGTGGGCCGGCCCGAGGACTTCGGCGCCGTGGTGGCGTTCCTGTGCTCGGACCAGGCCCGTTTCATCACCGGCGCCGCCCTGCCGGTGGACGGTGGGGCCTACCGCGCCCTGCTCTGACGCTGAGGGACCGGGCGCCCGGAGGGGTCAGGCCTCGCCGGTGAGCGATGCCTGGATCTCGGCCACGATCTGCTCCACGGGCGGCATGCCGGGCATCTGCTCGGGCCGTTCGGGGTTCATCCCCTCGCCGATCTGGTCCCAGCGCAGCGACACCATGCCCATCCAGTCCGGGTGCGGGAACACCCAGTACCGGTTCGCCTCGATCGAGTCGGCCACGAGGTCGGCCACCGCGGCGGGGGTGACGCCCTCGGCCAGCGCCCGTGCCAGGTGGGGCTGCACGATTGCCGCGGCCGGCCCGGGCTCGGGCCGGGCGCCCAGGCGGTCGGGCCAGTTGCGCACCGAGTCGGCGATCCCCGTGTTCACCCAACCCGGGCACAGCACCGAGACGCCCACCGGGAGGCCGGCCGAGCGCAGCTGGTGGTGGAGCCCCTCGCTCAGGCCCACCACGGCGTGCTTGGTGGCGTCGTAGATCGGGTCGAAGCCGGGGAACAGCCCGGCGAGCGACGCGGTGTTCACGATGTGGCCCCCGCCGCCCAGCACCAGGTGCGGGAGGAAGGCGCGGATGCCGTGCACCACGCCCCAGAGGTTGACGCCGATCACCCACTCCCAGGTGGAGAGCGGGCCCATCCAGGGGTCGGCCATGGGGGCGACGCCGGCGTTGTTGCAGACGACGTGCACCCGCCCGAACTGCTCCAGCGCCGCGCTCGCCAGCGCCGTCACCTCGTCGGCCTGGGACACGTCGGTGCGAACCACCAGCGCCTCCACGCCCTTGGCGGCGATCTCGGCCGCCACCGCGCCCAGCCCGGCCTCGTCGACGTCGGCCAGCACCACGTTCATGCCCGCATCGGCGAAGCGGCGGGCGAGGGCGGCGCCGATCCCGCTCGCCGCCCCCGTGACGACCGCCGTGGCTCCCGGTTCGAGCTCCATCGTCGACTCCCCTCGTCGTGGCCCGGCGGACGGTACCAGCGTTCAGCGGTACGGGCTGGTGGGGGCGAGCGGTTCGTCGGCCAGGAGGCGGGCAGCACGGGCGGCGAGGGCCACGATGGTCATCGTGGGGTTGTACCCGGCCGAGGTGGGGAAGACCGACGAGTCCACCACCGCCACGTTGGGCACGTCCCAGAGCCGGCCGGTGGGGTCCACCACCGAGGTGGCGGCGTCGTCGCCCATCCGGCAGGTGCCCATGATGTGGTACGAGGCGGGGGCGATCCCGAGCGGGGAGGCGGTCTCGTCGTCGCCGATCGGCGGGGAGGTCGACGTGATGGTCCACTCGGCGCCGGCGTCGCGCAGGACGGCTTCGAGGATCGGCGCGTGGTGGGCCGACGCCACCAGTTCGTGGCGGTGCGGCGAGTAGGTGGCCCGACCGGCGGGGAAGCCCCACGCGTCGCGGACCCGGGGGTCGAGGTCGATGCGGTTGGTGGGCTGGGCCAGGTCCTCGCCCTGCATGCAGA
>CAZIVZ010000303.1:0-4654 GCA_964542495.1 uncultured Aquihabitans sp. | reverse complement strand
TCGGCCGACGATGGCCGGAACGTCATGCCCAACCACGCCGTCCAATGGGCGGCGGCCAGGCCCGGCGGCTCTGCCCCGACGCCGTGGTGGTCCCACCCCGGATGTCGGCCTACTCCGAGGCCAGCAAGGCGGTGTTCGCCGTGTTCGACGACACCTCCCCCCTCGTCGAGGGCATCTCGATCGACGAGGCCTTCCTCGACGTGGGCGGGCTCCGGCGGGTGTCGGGAACCCCCACCGAGATCGCCGTGGCCCTGCGCCGCCGGGTGCTGGAACGGGTGGGCCTGGCCATCACCGTCGGCGTGGCCCGCACCAAGTTCCTGGCCAAGGTGGCGAGCGGGGTGGCCAAGCCCGACGGTCTGCTGGTGGTCCCGCCCGACGGCGAGCTGGCGTTCCTGCACCCGCTGCCCGTGGAGCGGCTGTGGGGCGTCGGGCGGGTGACCGCCGAGAAGCTGCACCGCCGGGGCATCGCCACCGTGGCCGACGTGGCTCAGCTCGACGAGGACCAGCTGGTGGCGCTGCTCGGGCGGGCGTCGGGCCGCCACCTCCACGCCCTGGCCCACAACCGCGACCCCCGGCCGGTCCAGGCGGGCCGGCGGCGGCGGTCGATCGGCTCGCAGCGCGCCCTGGGCCGGCGGCCCCGCACCGCCGCCGAGCTCGACGCCGTGCTGGTGGCACTGGTGGACCGCGTCACCCGGCGGCTGCGCGCGGCCGACCGCGTGGGCCGCACCGTCGTGCTGCGGCTGCGCTTCGGCGACTTCACCCGGGCCACGCGCTCGCACACCCTCGCCCAGCCCACCGCCGACACCGCCGTGGTGCTCGCCGCCCTGCGCGCCGTGCTGGCCGACGCCACCCCGCTCATCGAGGCCCGGGGCATCACCCTGCTCGGCATCTCGATCGCAAACCTCGACGACGCTCGCGCCGTGCAGCTCAGCCTGCCCTTCGACGGCCACGGGAGCGCGCTCGACACCACGCTCGACGCGGTGCGCGACCGCTTCGGCAGCACCTCGGTCACCCGCGCCGTGCTCCTCGGACGCGACCTCGGGCCCAGCGTCCCGATGCTTCCGGACTGAAACCGTTCTGTCGCCGGTGGTGGTCATCGATGACCACGCCGGGCTTCAGAACCGGGGCGGCCCGCCGCACAGAGGCGTTCGGCCCGTTCAGCGCAGGCGGTACGACCAGCGGTAGGGGCCCGGGCCCACCCGGTGAGGCGCGGCCACGTCGGGGCCGACGGCGCCCGAGCCCACCCCGCGGTGGCGGGCGTCGATCCAGACGTAGCAGCCATCGCGCTCGTCGCGGCGGGGCAGCTCCTCGAGGTGGGACGCGCCGGCCACCTCCTCGTCGCTCCAGCGGCTGACGGTCACGTCGAGCCCGCCGAGCTGGTCGACGGTGAGCACCGCGGCGCCGTGGGCGTCGAGGAACCGGAGCCAGCGCACGCCGGTGCGGTTGCCGCTGGCCTGCGGGTGCACGTAGGGCACCGACCAGTCGTCGACCGCCGTGGTCCAGCGCCCGACCCGGCTGGACGCCCGCCGGTCCGAGTAGCCCTCGTGGGGACCGTCGCCCAGCCACTCCACGGCATGGATGCCGGGACCGAGCCGCAGGCGCACGCCCACCCGGGGCAGGTCGTCGAGCTCCGAGGGGACCACCACCGAGTGCGTGACCACCAGGGCGCCCTCGTCGTCGAGCACCACCGCGGTGTCGAGGTCGGCGAGGGCGCCCCCCGATCGGAGACCCAGCCGCTCCCACCGGCCGGCGTGCGGGTCCAGCACCGGCCCGAAGGTCTCGTTGTCGATCGGCGCGCGCCACAGGGCCAAGGTGGGCTCGAGCGCGTCGAGGTCCCGACCGGCCACAACCGGTCCCGGCGCCGTCGAGCGGCCGGGAGCCGACGCCATGAGCACCTGCCGCCGAGCGACCACGTGCCCGACAGGCGCCCACGGCCGCGCCTCGGCAGCGGCGAACGAGAGGGTGAGGTGCGCCCGCTCTCCCGGTCCGAGCGCCACCGACGGGACCGGCACGTGGACCTCGGTCGATGCTCCCGGCGCCACCTCCAGCGGGTCCATCTCGCCGGAGGCCACCGCCACGCCGTCGACCTCCACGGTCCAGCTCGGTCGCAGCCACGCCAGGTCCACGAAGTCGTGCTCGTTGGTGATCTGGAGCCGCCCCCGCTCGGCGTCGAGCGCTTCGATCCGCACCGGTGCGATCACCGCCGCCAGCTCCAGCAGGGAGGGGTGCGGGCGGCGGAAGGCGTCCACCAGGCCGTTGCAGCAGAAGGGGCCGTCGTTGGGCACGTCGCCGAAGTCGCCGCCGTAGGCGAGGCGCTCGGAGCCGTCGGGGAGCCGCTGCACCAACGCCTGGTCCACCCAGTCCCACACGAACCCGCCCTGGAGGCCCGGGTGGGTGCGGATGGCGTCCCAGTAGTCGGCGAGCGACCCGCACGAGTTGCCCATGGCGTGGATGTACTCGCACATGACCAGCGGGCGGTCGGGGGTGGCACGGGTGGCCCACGCCACCAGGTCCTCCACGGCCGGGTACATGGGCACGATGAGGTCGGACTCGGGGGTGGGCCGGCCCAGCAGCTCGCCCATGTCCGGGATGGTGCTGGCGGCCAGCTCGGTGAAGAGGGCTTCGCCGATGCTGCTCTCGTACTGGACCGGGCGGGTGGGGTCCCAGGCCCGGAGCCACTCGGCCGCGGCTCGCAGGATGGGCGCGCTGCCGCTCTCGTTGCCGAGCGACCACACGATGACCGATGGGTGGCACTTGTCTCGCCGGGCCATCCGGGTGATGCGCTCGAGCACCGCCGACCCCCAGCGCGGGTCCTTGAGGAGGCTGCGCAGGTAGGCGTGGGTCTCGAGGTTCGCCTCGCCCACGACGTACAGGCCGAGCCGGTCACAGGCGTCGAGGAGGGCGACGTCGTTCGGGTAGTGCGAGGTGCGCACGGCGTTGATGCCGTGCTGCTTCATGAGGACCAGGTCGGCCTCGATGCCCTCGGCGGTGACGGCCTTGCCGCGGTGCGGATCGTGGTCGTGGCGGTTCACCCCCTTGATCAGGATGGGTCGGCCGTTCACCAGGAGCTCGTGGCCCACCACCTCCACCCGCCGGAAGCCCACCTTCAGCGACACCACGTCGACCTCCGCGCCGTCCGCGTCGACCAGCGTCACGGTGAGGTCGTGCAGGTTCGGCACCTCGGCGCTCCATGGCGCCACGGCGGGCACGTCGAGCTCCACCACGGTCCGCCGCCCCTCGAAGAAGAACCAGTTCGGGAAGGGATCGGTGGGGTGCTCGAAGCGCACCGCGGCGGTGGCCTCCCGGTCCCCCAGCGCCACCCGCACCGACCACCCCACCGGGCCGGCGCCGTCGGCGCCCACGTGCACGACGGCACGCAGGTGGCCGTGGCCGGTGGCTGGATCGCGATCGGCCGTGGCGTGCACGTCGGCCACGTGCACCGGCGGCGTGGCGTACACGAACACCGAGCGGTGCAGCCCGGCGTGGTGCCAGTGGTCCTGGTCCTCCAGGTAGGTGGCGTCGGACCAGCGCACGACGGTGAGGGCCAGCTCGAAGGGCACGCCCGGCTCCACGACCTCGGTGAGGTCCACCTCGTGGGGCAGCCGGGAGTCCTTGCCCATGGCGACGGGCCGGCCGTCGACGTGCACGTAGAGCACCGTCTCGGCGCCGCCGACGTGGAGCACCACCCGCTGGCCGGCCCAGCCGGCGGGGAGGGTGACCGTGCGGCGGTGCACGCCGGTGGGGTTGTGGTCGGGCACGCTCGACGGTGGGCCGGGGAACGGCATCTGGATGTTCGTGTACTGCGGCCGGTCGTGGCCCTGCATGGTCCAGCAGCCCGGCACCTCCACCTCGCCCCAGCTCGCGGTCGAGCCCACCAGGTCGTCGACGGTCACCGCCGCGGGTCGTTCCCGCAGCACGAACGACCACGAGCCGTCGAGCGACACCACGTCGGGCCGGGCCAGGTACGTCGACGTGGGCAACCGACCGATCCCGGTCACCTCGGGGGTTGCCCACGACCGCGGCCCGAAGTCCGCCAGCGGCGACCTGGCCTCGTCGCCCGTCCCCGGCCCGTGGTCCTCGCTGCGCGTCACACCCCAACCCTTGCACGGACCCGGATGCGTCGCTCCGGCCGACCCGTCTCTACGATCGAGCCTGTCGCCCATCTGACAACCGGGAGCAGCCGTGATCGACGAGAAGGTGGCCAGCGTCTACGCCGAGGTCGAGCGACGCAACCCCGGCGAGATCGAGTTCCTCCAGGCCGTCCGCGAGGTCCTGTCGTCGATCGGCCCGGTGCTGGCGAAGCACCCGGAGCTGGCCGAGCACAAGACCATCGAGCGGATATGCGAGCCCGAGCGCCAGATCATCTTCCGGGTCCCCTGGGTGGACGACCGGGGTGAGATCCAGATCAACCGGGGGTTCCGCGTCGAGTTCAACAGCGCCCTCGGGCCCTACAAGGGTGGGCTCCGGTTCCACGAGTCGGTCAACTCCGCCATCGTGAAGTTCCTCGGGTTCGAGCAGACGTTCAAGAACGCCCTCACGGGCATGCCCCTCGGGGGAGCCAAGGGCGGAGTGGACTTCGATCCCAAGGGGCGTAGCGACGACGAGGTCATGCGCTTCTGCCAGAGCTTCATGACCGAGCTGTACCGGCACCTCG